>JAAUPT010000379.1 GCA_012032965.1 Nitrospira sp. | reverse complement strand
GTTATACTCCAGCAATTTTCTTAGCAGGGGGTGTTCACTAGTTGGGGCCCTGGTGGGTCTTCGGCTGCAGTTGAGAAAGGATGGGCATGGAACGGCGAGCTGCTTCGCATACCGAAGAAGAGGAGATGAACCAACGCCGGAAGCTGCTGAATGCGGCGAGGCGTGGTGATACGAAAGCTATCAGCAAACTGTTTGAGCTGTACCAAGTGCGTGTCCTCAGCGGAGATCAGTTGGCTAAGGTCAATCGGACTTCCACCTACATGGTTCCGGTCAAACCCTCGCAGAGCGGGAAGTCAAAGTCGCAGGACAAAGGGAAAAGTCAGCTGCTTTGCAGGCGAAGGGAGGCAAGAAACCACCCAAGGCGACGACGGCTAGGATAGCGGTCAAACCTGCCGCCAAGACCGCCCATGCAAAACCTGCTGCTGTCAAAAAGGCAGGGAAGCCAAAAGCTAGACCGAAGTAGCGAGAGATGCCATCACTGCACGGCCACTCGGAGCCCCCCTCCTGCGAGTTTTGCTGCAATCTGTTCGGCTTGTTCCGTTGCCCTGTGAAGACGATGGCTTCCCCGTCATGATCGATTCGGTAGGCCAACTCAAACGCCTTGGTCGATGTCATGCCGGGAATAAACCGGCAAAACAGCTCAATCACTTGCTGGTAGGTATGGCAATCGCAGTTATAGACGACCACACGGGACTCGAATCCCGTGCCTGAACTGGTGTGAATATCCTCGCTGATACTGGGAATGGTTTCTGGTGTGGCAGGTGTCGGCATGCAGTGGGAATTCTAGGGAAGTTGAGGAAGCCGATTCCTGTTTGGGCTGCACCATTTCATCGCATTCAACCCACTCTTACGCTTTGTCCATATCGATCACTTCAGTTGCGTCCCATAGGTTCTTCAGTTCGGCATCCGCCAATTCTTTTTCTCGGTCCTCATCGGTCTCTGTTCCAAAAGTTGTACGTGGCGGTGACGAGGTTGCGTCTGTGTGTGCCTCCTGAGAAGTCGGTTCTGTCACCTGTTTGGAGCGGCGGCGTTTCTTTGCAGGATCCATGTTCACTGGCATTGTAACCCTCTGAGACTACACGTAGTTTCCTCCGATTGCGCGTGTCTTGTCAATCGGACGGTGGTCGGATGAAAGAAAATCGCTCATTCTGGAATTTCGAAGACAGCCTGATAATCGAGCGCATGTCCTGCTCAAAACAGTGTCTCTGCCACCGTGTCAGCGTATCGCCGTCCTAAGGGAGTCATCCATACTCGATCGTGATCTGAATCGAGCAGGCCTTTTGCCAACAGTTCGTCAATCTGGCGATCTCGCTCTGCCGCTCGACTTATCGGTCGAGGGACACCACGGAGAAGGCGCAAACCAAATACGAGTGCATCTCGCTGTTGTTCTGAAGTCGAAAGGGTAGTTTGGTCTACGATCGGCAGATGATGGTTGCCCAGTGTGTCCACATACGATTCAAGATCCGCTATTTTCCCGAACCTGGTTCCCTCAAGATAAGACTGCGCGCTGGGGCCGAGTCCAAGGTACTCACCGCCAGTCCAGTAGAGTAGATTGTGGCGACAGGCTTTTCCTGGTTTGGCGTAGTTGGAGATCTCATAGCGAGCAAATCCAGTCTCGGCTAATACGTGTTCTGCAGCGGCCTCCATCTCGATCTGTAGCGCATCATGGGTGGTGACACGACCTTCCGAGCGATGTCCTGGGCCAGTCGTGTATCTGCTTCCAGGGTCAGGGCATAACAGGAGATATGGGTTGGTTCAAGCGCCACAAGCGATTCCAGCGTGTCCACCCAATCTTGCAATGATTGAGCAGGCAGTCCGTACATCAAGTCGAGGTTGATATTCGTGAACCCAGCGCGGCGCGATTCGTGAATAGCAGTTGCCGTGTCTCGAACCCGTCCAAATCGCCCGATGGCGGCAAAATCCTGGTCCTTCATGGATTCTGCTCCAAAGCTGATTCGATTAAACCCAGACTTGGCGAGATCGGTGAGATCTTCGAAAGCGATGGAAGATGGGTGCGCCTCCACGGTGATCTCCGTGGTTGAGCTGGTTGGCCACGTCGCTCGAATCACGTTCAGAAGCGTCGTGAGGTATTCGGTGGGGAGGGACGTGGGCGTCCCTCCACCAAAATAAATACTATGCAGGCAACGTCCATTCAGAAACTCTTGGCGGCCATGGAGCGTGATCTCTTGGAGGAGGGCCGACTGAAATCGTGCCATCCGATCGGGTTGAGCGATTTCCAGATAAAAGGCGCAGAAGTGGCAGCGGCGGCGGCAGAAGGGGACATGGATGTACAGGCCGATGGCTTCCGAGGAGATCATCTGTCGAAGGGAAGTAGAACAGGTTTTGAGAAGTCTCTGGTTAGGACGATCTCAATCTCATCCGCTGGAGACACTCCGCGGTTCCGGATGTGCGAGGTCCAACCTCCATGCCGGCGAAGAGATTCGAACACCGATTTGATCAATTGCGGTTTGATCGTGGCTTCCCACTCTCGGACCCAATTCCGTTCATCTTCGTCGCCCTCGTATTCGTCCGGAAATGACGCCTCGAGCGTGAAGCGGAGCGCAAACGTTTTGTCTTCCTGGTACATATATTCCCCGTCGTTGCGATTCGGTAGCCGTGATCTTATAATGCGCCAGTACTTGAAAGAAGGAGTCGTTGTCTATGCCTATCTTCGAATATGTGTGCGGGGAATGCAATCATCGTTTTGAGCTTCTGATCCAGGGGTCCACAGAGGCGGCTTGTCCACAGTGCAAGACGACCAAGCTCGATAAACAGTTTTCAGCCTTCGGTGTCGGAGCCACGGCTGGTTGGGCTTCGTCTGGCAGTCCTGGCGCTTGCGGCAGTTGCGGTGATCCCCGCGGGCCTGGTGCCTGTTCGATGAACTGAACGTCCGATGGGTTCGCCAGATGAACAGGCGCTGCAAGGCGCAATCTCAGCCATCTCGCAATCCGATCCTCTTATCAAGCTACTGCAGCAGGTGCGGTTGGGTCGTATGAAACCGACAGATGTCGGGTTGCTCGCTGTGACCGAATCTTGGCTTGATTCCTATGAGAAGGCGCTGAACACAGAAGGACTCACGCAGTTCGACCTTCGGCGACTCAATCCTGCTCCTCGGCTCATGGTTCTCTTTGAGGTCGGCGTGCTCACGGAGGATCATCCGGGCGTGACGTCCTTGAAGGTTTCCTATGAACGAGCGCTGGCCCGCACTTCT
>JAAUPT010000036.1 GCA_012032965.1 Nitrospira sp. | reverse complement strand
TGAGAATCGGGCAATTTGGCGAGCGCGCCAGGGCGGAAGAGGCATTGCGTCAGACAGAGGCTCAACTACGCCAAGCACAGAAGATGGAGGCCGTCGGGCGGCTGGCCGGCGGTGTCGCGCACGATTTCAATAATCTGCTGACGGTGATCCGCGGGTACAGCGAGTTGATCCTCTGCCGGTTGACGACGGAGGATCCCTCGCGTCGTGAGATCGAAGAGGTGAAAAAGGCAGCGGATCGAGCCGCCGGGCTCACGAGCCAACTACTGGCGTTCAGCCGACGCCAGTTCGTGACAACCAAGATCTTCGATCTGAACGCGGTGATCATGAACATGGATGGCATGCTGCGGCGATTGTTGGGTGAGGATATCGTCGATCTCAGCATCGACCTCGATCCAGACGTGGCATCGATCAAGGCCGATCCTGGCCAGATTGAACAAGTCATCATGAACCTGGCTGTGAACGCTCGGGACGCGATGCCGACGGGAGGGCAATTGACGATTGAGACGCGAAACGTCCTGGTTGAGATGACCCCTCGGCATGACATCGTGATGCTCAAGGAGGGATCCTACGTGCTCTTGGCGATCAGAGACACGGGACAGGGCATGAGCGAAGAAACCCAATCTCACTTGTTTGAACCGTTCTTTACGACAAAGGAAAAGGGGAAGGGGACAGGGCTTGGGCTCTCCACCGTGTACGGGATCGTCAAGCAATCTGGAGGGACGATCGGGATCGAGAGCACATTGGGGCAAGGAACCACCTGCAAGATCTTTTTCCCGAAGGTGGATGAGACGCCCCAGTCTGTGCCGGTCGTCAACGGGAACTTCGGCAAGGCGATTGGGCGGGAAACCATTTTGTTGGTTGAGGATGATCCGTCGGTGCGTGGCCTCGTGCAAGAAGCCTTGGCCTGAGCGGATACGAGGTGCTGGTGGCTCGTCACGGGATCGGAGGCGCTCGTGACCGGCGCGAACACATGGGCCCCATCATTTGCTGCTCACCGACGTGGCCATGCCGCAGATGAGTGGACCGGAGGTCGCCGAGAAACTGACGGGGGTGCGGCCGGACATCAAAGTGTTGTATATGTCGGGCTACCCCGACCATCCAGTGTTTGAGCAGGGCGGATTTAAACGGGACACTGCGTTTCTCCAGAAACCTTTCACGCCCAACGTATTGACCCAAAAGGTTCGTGAAGTCCTCGATGGGAAGAAGATGGTGTAGGGGAATTCCCTGCTGGTCCATCGCTTGATCTTCGCAGGTTCTTCTGTCTATTGTGACGGGGTACTGTTCGAGAGGAAGACCACGGTTATGTCCCAACCGAACGTGAGAAGTTGATGCAATCGGTACGCGAAATCGACGTGGCACAGTACCGCATCCTCCGTGAGCCGTTTTATGAGGAGGTCTGTGGAGAAATTGGCCTGTTTACCATTGCCGCGGACCGGAAGCTGCCGGTCATGCTCAAGGGACCGACCGGGTGCGGGAAAACACGATTTGTTCAATACATGGCCTACAAGCTCGGCCGGCCGCTGATCACCGTCGCGTGTCATGAAGATCTCACCGCGTCCGACCTCGTGGGCCGCTATCTCTTGAAGGGGGACGATACGGTTTGGATGGATGGCCCGCTGACCTTGGGTGTGAAACATGGGGCGATTGTCTATCTCGATGAGGTGGTGGAAGCCCGGAAAGACACCACCGTCATTATCCATCCGCTGAGTGATGATCGGCGAGTGCTGCCGATCGAAAAGAAAGGCCAAATCGTTGAAGCTGCCGACGAGTTCATGCTGGTGATTTCCTACAATCCTGGCTATCAGAGTGTCCTAAAAGATCTCAAGCAGAGCACCAAGCAGCGGTTCATCGCGATTGAATTCGATTACCCCCGCTCCGATATCGAAACGAGAGTGATTCAACGTGAAGCGGGCGTGGAGCTAGGTATCGCAGCGAATCTCGTCAAGCTCGGCCAAAAAGTCCGCAACCTCAGAAATCATGGGCTGGAAGAGGGCGTCAGCACCAGACTTTTGATCTATGCCGGCACACTGATCAAGCAGGGCATCCCGCCGGAACGAGCCTGTGATGTGGCGATCGCTCGTCCGATCACGGACGACGCGGACATGCAGCGCGCCATACTGGAATTGGTCAAAGCGATCTTTTAGAGCCATCACGTCTTGTGGACTCCCTGCCTGTGATTGTGCGGGATAGTGAACGTGGGGCGATTCTGACCGTCCATGTCCAACCCAACGCATCGCGGACCGAATGTGTCGGAGTGCATGGCGATGCGCTGAAGATTCGGCTGGCGGCTCACCCGGTTGACGGGGCTGCCAATGATGAATTGATCAGATTTGTCGCGGAACAATGTGTGGTTCCGCGTGCGAATGTGCAGCTCCAGGCTGGGGCCGAAGCTCGGCGTAAGCGACTTTGTGTAAAAGGAATCACGGCTCAGGTATTGCTGGCTCGGCTGATACCGCAAGACTGAAAAGAAAAGGAGTGCTTATGAAGGGATTAGGAGTGAGTGCCCTCTTAGCGGTGTTCCTGCTCTCGGCCTGTTCGAGTGCGCGACCGATCCTCTATCCCAATGCGCATTTAGAATCGGTGGGGAAGGAAGGGTCAGAACAAGACATTGAGGCCTGTAAAGCATCCGCCGAATCGGCCGGTGCAAAGGAAGGCGGTAATAGCAAGGTCGGGCGTGTCGCAACTGGGACGGCCGTTGGTGCCGGTGCTGGGGCTGCCAGTGGAGCAATCGGAAGCGTGATTTACGGGGCATCCGCCGGGTTAGGGGCGATGGTCGGGGCAGCGAGTGGAGCGGTCTGGGGTCTCCTGACGGGACTATTTTCGGCTGTGACCGGCCCATCCCACCAGCCCAGCCAGGCCTATACGAATTACGTTAATCGGTGTTTGCAAGAGAAAGGCTATGAAGTGACCGGGTGGCAGTGAGAGGAGAGGAGGCTGGACATTGAGGTCATTTCGGTGCTCGCCCAACGCGCGGCCTCAGAAGGCCCTCGTTGGATGCGCGCAATGGAAACAACCTCGATGCCCAATCTAAGTGATGAGGAGTGCAAGAAGGGATGTGCACAATTCAAAAATCCTCTGACATTTACTCCAAAGGGTGAGAAGTGAAGCACATACAAGAACGCACCCTAGGAGACTTCCGTGGCCACTCACTCAGGGCAACGGCTGATTGGAATCATACTGTTGCTGTCTGTCGCATCCTGCTCGGGACCCCAGCCGATATTGCGGTCCAACAAGCATCTCCATCTGCATGGTAAGCAGGTGGCTCAACAAGAGATTGAATTCTGCCGGAAAAAAGTTGAAGGAACCGGATTGCGTCCAGGGGTTCACCAAAGTGCCAACGCGGGATCCGGCGCCGTACTTGGTCTGCTGCTCGGTGGTGCCATGGGTGCGTCGGCCGGGGTGATCGGGGGACTGCCGGGAATGACGATCGGAGCCGCCGCCGGGAGTGGTCTGGGATTGCTCGTTGGGGTGCTCGGAGGCACGTTCAAGCCGCTGGAACCAGACCCGCCCTATGCCGATGCCGTCACAAGCTGTCTCAAGGAAAAGGGCTATGAAGTGAGTGGGTGGGAGTAACGCTCACCGATAGCCTGGACCGAAGCAGGGGCGGCGGTCAGTCCCGCACCAGATCGACAAAACAGATCGTCGCCTCCACGGATGAACTGGGTGCGTTTGGGCTGGTCGCGATCATGATCAGTACCAGGAAGTCGGCTTGCTGCCCAACTTTCAGCATAGGGGCTTTGAACCCACTGATATTTCTGCCGCAGGCTCCTTGATCGATCACCTCGATCTGCCCACTATCATCTTCCACCGTGACCGTCGTTCGTTCGTGCGCTCTCCCACAGATCAGCCGATTCGTGATGAGCTCTGTCAGAGTAGACGTGACGGTTCCGGCCAGTCTGATTTCCCGCATGTGATAGCGATCCGGATGGGCCAACACGGTGCCGATGGGGATACGCTCGTACGAAGTGAGAGGGATTCTGAACGGGCCGACGCGGGATGATCGAGGAAGATCTTCTGTGGCTGCTTCGCGTTGAACGCAGATGAAGCCTGTGACAATGAACACGATTGTCAACAAGACTATCCGAATGCGAAGAAGGTGCATGGGTATCCCGTCTCAAGGGTACCATAGGCTCCGATGTATAGGAGCCGACTATTCGGCACCGTGCCGCTAGGTCGCCACATGATCGGCGTCTCGTGGTTCCCTGTAGCAGTAGGTCTTCCCCATCCAATCTCTACATATTTCGGAAGAAATTGGAGACTTCAGGCTCAAGCAGCTGAGCTGGAACGTAAGTTGCCAAGAGAACACTTGCGCTCCCGGTCGTCTGCGGGAAGAAGATGGGGTTGCATGACAATCAAACAGCATGACGCCATTACGCAGAGCGACCACTAAGTACTGACCTTCAAGAAGGAAAGGAGGACACATCATGTTCGTTGTTCTCGGTGCTACAGGGAATACCGGCGCTGTTGTCGCAGAGACCTTACTGAGTAAGAAACAGCCAGTCAGGGTTGTCGTTCGTTCAGATGAAAAAGGTGCTGCCTGGAAAGCTAGAGGGGCGGAAGTGGCGGTTGGGTCGTTCGACGATGTATCAGTCTTAACCAAGACATTTGAAGGAGCAAACGGGATCTATTTGTTGGTGCCGCCCAATTACGGCGCCGAAGCCTGGTTGGCGGATCAACGAACGCGGATGGATCGAGCTGCGGAGGCCGTGAAGAAGAGTGAAGTTCAGCATGTCGTGTTCTTGTCGTCGATCGGCGCGCAGACTCCAGCAGGAACAGGGCCCATTCAGGCTTCCCGCTATGGTGAACAAGCATTAGGAGCAGTGGCCAAGAACTTCACGATGCTGCGCCCCTGTTATTTTATCGATAACTGGGCGCCTGTAGTCGGTGCGGCGAAGGCGGAGGGAGTTCTTCCGACGTTCATCGCGCCTCAGGCGAAGATACCGATGATTTCGACGAAGGATATCGGCAGGATTGCGGCGGAGCATCTGATCGCCGGCGGACGGGGCACGCAGATCGTGGAAATGGCCGGTCCGGAAGAGTACAGTCCGGAACAGGTGGCCGCGGCGCTTGGTCAGATTCTGGGAAAAGCTGTGACGGCTCAGCATGCGCCTCTGAGTGCCGTTGTCCCGACATTCAAATCATTTGGGTTATCGGACGAAGCCGCGCGGTTGTTCGAAGAGATGTATACGGCGATTTCTCGGAGTGCCATTGGGTATGAATATCCCTCGTCAGTGGTGCGAGGTCACGTGACGCTGACTGAGGCGTTGCGGGCGATGGTGTGAAGGAGGCTGCTATGGCAACAGAGACAACGACTATCAAGGAAGTGGCTGCTATCTACCAGCCTGGATCAGCACATATGGTCGGTGACGGGTTTCCTGTTCGCAACCTGTTCCCGAGCAACGATCTTGAGCGGCAGGTCGATCCCTTTCTGATGTTGGATTATGCCGGGCCACAACATTTCCCCGCCACCGATCAACCGCGAGGGGTCGGGGAGCACCCGCATCGTGGGTTTGAAACGGTGACGATTATGTACGAGGGTGCTGTGGCTCATCGGGATTCGGCCGGCAACGCCGGTGTGATTGGGCCAGGTGATGTGCAGTGGATGACAGCGGCGTCCGGCGTGGTCCATGAAGAAATGCATGAAACGAATTGGGCCAAGCATGGCGGAACATTTCAGGCCATCCAACTGTGGGTCAATTTGCCCCACGCGAAAAAAATGTCCGTGCCACGCTATCAGACGATTCTCGATGTTGATATTCCAGTTATCGATCTGAATGGTGGAGGGAAGCTGCGAGTGATCGCAGGATCGTTTCACGGGCGTAAGGGACCGGCCCATACGGTTACACCGATCGAGCTCTATGATCTGCGATTGACGGGTGGAACGAGCGCTGCCCTGGTATTTCCTCAGAGCCACAATGTCTCGCTGTTGGTGATAGCAGGTCGAACGAGGCTAAACGCACTCATTCGGCCGGAGAAGCGGAATTAGTCGTATGTCACCGTGAAGGCTCTCAACTCAGCATCGAAGCCTACGAGGAGAGCCGGCTCTTGGTCATGAGCGGAGAGCCCATCAATGAACCGATCGCGCGCTATGGTCCGTTTGTCATGAATTCCAAAGCGGAACTTGTACAGGCGGTCGAGGATTATCAGGCTGGAAGGATGGGACATCTCTCGTGACGAATCAGAACGTCCTCATCGAGGTCTACTCTGATGTCATCTGCCCCTGGTGCTACGTCGGCAAGCGACGACTCGAAACGCGCGTTGCATGAAATGGGAGAGACCGTGCGCACTCATGTCGTGTGGCGCCCCTTTCAGTTAAATCCAACGATGCCGGCAGATGGGATGGATCGAACGGCCTATCTCGAAGCCAGGTTCGGCAGCCTGGATACATTCAAAGAGATGGAAGAGCGCTTGCTGGAGGCGGGTAGAGGCGAGCAGATCTTGTTTGCCTTCGAGAAAATCGCTCGGACGCCGAACACCTTTCAGGCTCACCGATTGATTTGGTATGCCGGAAACCAAGGTTGTCAGGATGCGGTGGCTGAGCAGTTGTTTCAAGGTTATTTTGAAAAAGGGCTCGATATCGGTTCCGTACCGGTGCTTGTCGAATTGGCCGATCGAGCAGGTTTGAAAGTGGCGCAGTTTTTCGAGAGCGAAGCGGGTCTCAAAGAGGTCAAGGCTGAAGAATCGGCCGGTCAGCAATTAGGCATTCGAGGGGTGCCGTATTTTGTGCTGGATAAGACTTACGGCATTTCGGGTGCCCAACCGGTTGACGTCTTCGTCTCTGCTATGGAAAAGGCCCGAACCAGCTCAACCACAGCCAAAGGATCTTGAAGGCTAGGCAGGAGGTGCCCATGTCGGTCCAGGTCTATGGATGCAACCACGTGGTGATCGAGGTCACCGACGCCAAGAAAGCAGTGAAATTCTATCACGACGTGTTTGGACTGAAGATGTTGCGTGGCGGAGAAGGCGCAGCCTGGTGCAAGTTGGGCGAGCATCAGTTCATGGCCATCTTTGAAGTGGAGAAGCTGCAACCGGATCGCACGAAGCATTTCGGTCTGATGGTACGCGACGCGAAGCAGATTCGAGAGGTTCGCAAGAAACTGACGAAGAAATACAAGTTGAAGCTCCATCCGGACTTTCGCTGTGATTTTCGGGATCCGTGGGGGAATCGTATCCAGGTCGGCGATCTGAGCGATGAATCGTTGATCTGGCTCCTTCCTTATCAGGAAGTGGGGGAAACAGGGATTATATTTACCAATACATCGCGAAAGGAGAAAACATGAGCACAACCAATCTGCAACAGCGGTTGAACGATCTATTCGGCTACATCCGCCAAGGCAAGATCGTCGAGGCGATGTACGAGTTCTATGACAAGGACACCGTGATGCAGGATAATGCCAACCCGCCGACGAAGGGCTTGGTCGCCAACATTGAGCGGGAAAAGCAGTTCTTGAATGGCGTCAAAGAGTGGAAAGGTTTCGAGGTAACCGCCTCGGCTGTGGGTGACAATGTCACGTTCTACGAGTGCAGCCTCGACTTTGTCGCAACAAGTGGGCAACCGGTTCACATGGAACAGGTGGTGGTTACGAGGTGGAAGGACGGGAAGATCGTTCATGAGCGGTTTTATTACGATACAGGAGCAAACAAATGAGGTGTGCTGACAGTGACGAGTCAGCGTCGAACAGCTGGATGGCTGCGTGATTGTAGTAGGGGGGGGCTCATGCCCGATGTGCAATGGGTAGAGGTTGGACGCGTTGAAGATCTGAAGGAGACACCTGTACGAGAAGTCTCCGTCGGGAAGACAAGAGTCGCGCTGACGTATAGAGATGGTTCGTTCGCCGCGATCTCCGGAGTCTGCAATCACGTGGGTGGTCCGTTGGGCGAAGGCCGGCTCGACGGCGACTATATAGTCTGTCCCTGGCACTACTGGAAGTTCCATCATCGAACCGGCCATGGAGAATCCGGCTACGAACAAGACCAGGTTCCGTCCTATATGACAAAAGTGGAGAAGGGTCGGGTGTATGTCGATCTTTTCTCTGCCACGAAACGCAAGAAGCAGGCGCACAAACCGCATCCCTTGGCGCGACCGGTGGTCCGCCAGGCAGGATCGATTCGGGTTGTGGGGATCTCGACCACGGCGATGACGGTTGATCATCCACGCTACAGTGGATCGGATGCACTGCTCGAAGTGGCCTTGCAGCATGCGCGGAGCGAACTGCAGTTGGAAACTCAGTACATCAAGCTGCGGGAACTGGCCTTTCGTCCCTGTGAGGGCTATTACTCCAAATCGGCGAAGGCCTGTACCTGGCCCTGTTCGATCACGCAAATGGACCCGACGGATGAACTTGATCGCGTGTACGAAGCGATCGTGCATTGGGCCGATGTGATTCTGATCGCCACGCCGATCCGGTGGGGCAACGCCAGCAGCTTGTATTACAAGATGATCGAGCGGATGAACTGCATCCAGAATCAGGAGACCATCGCAAATAGACACTTGCTCAAGAACAAGGTGGCAGCGTTTATCATTATGGGCGGGCAGGACAATGTGCAGGGAGTGGCAGGCCAGCTCATGACATTTTTCTCAGAGGTCGGCTGCCAATTCCCGCAGTTCCCGTTCATCGCCCATTCGAGAGGCTGGAGCGCCGAGGACATGGAACGGAACGTTCTCGAGGTTCAGAACAGCCGTGAGCTCCACGAGGGAGCGCAGGAGCTTGTCGCACGTGCCGCAGATATGGCGAAGCTGATGGTCTGCGGTCAGCTGCCTGAGCACCCGCTTGCCCGAGGCGGGCGCAAAGCGCATCAGCTCGATAGCGAGCCGACCGGATAACGAGGAAGTACCGCCATGCCGGAACCAAAGAGTCGAGACGTCTTTCTGGACAATCTTTTTCCTGCGCTGCTTCGTCTGCACAAAGCCTTGTTGGACGACGAACGGGTATCCTATGAGCGTGTGCACGGACGTATTCCATCCAATGGAGCGTTTTTGCAACTCGCGTTGAACGATGCCTGGTTCGCCTGGTTGCGTCCACTTTCTCATTTAATTGCCAAACTTGATGAACTCAGCGAATCGAGTGATCTTGCCCCTCACGAGGCAATCCCCGCGCTGCTGGCCTCTGTGCAGAGGCTCTTGATGCCGACGGAAGAGGGGAGGGATTCGGCAGGCAATATTACGACGCGCTGCAACGAAGTCCCGATGTCGTGCTGGAGCACGCGGCGGTCAGAGCATTGCTGAGGCAGTCTGTTCCTAACAAGGGGTGAATCAAATGAAAGCCCACTACCTTGGGCATGTCGTGTTTTACGTGAAGGACCTTACACAGTCGTTGGCCTTTTATCGGGATCTCCTCGGTTTCAAAGAAGTGGGGAAGATCTTCAATGGGGCGGCCGCTGCGCTGACTTCTGGTCGCACGCATCACGAATTGCTGTTGATCCAGGTAGGTGATGTCCCGGGACCCTCGGCCGGACCACGCCGAGGGCTGTACCATGTCGGGATCAAGGTCGGCGACAGCCTCGACGAGTTGCGCCAGGCTAAATATGAGTTGGAACAAGCGAGGATCCCGATCGATGGCATGAGCGACCACACGGTGAGTCAAAGTCTCTATCTGAAAGATCCTGATGGGAACGAGATCGAGCTCTATGTCGATGCAGACGAGTCGGTGTGGAAGAACAATCC
>JAAUPT010000378.1 GCA_012032965.1 Nitrospira sp. | reverse complement strand
CGGATGTGCCAACAGAAAGGTCAACGCGCAGTCTTTGATTACAAGGGAAACCAGCAAGATCACGCGAGCACCTTGCGCCGTCACATGCGAACTCACGCCGTAAAAAGCTCGGCCTTTGCCTCATCTAGCGAGCGACCGACAATGCCCCACCTTGCAACTGCAGCTCTGAATGCGTCTGCGTTCGCATAGTGCTCGGCATTGGAACAGGCCGACGTCAACAGCACAAAGACAATTAGGACAGTTCCGATCAACACCTTATAACAACCCAAACTCTGCGAAAGCGACCACGAGACGCGCTGATTGCAACCGCGATGGTCACGCCGCCTTTCGCTGAGGCGACATCTAGCCCGCGTTGTCCGCCACCACCACATACCGAGTGTGACGTGCCTAGTGCGCTTGACGATTTTGATCGGCTGGAAGACCGGATCTTGTGAGCCCTGAGATGACTCAGCTTCGACCAGCTGGAGGCTGGCATTGTGAAAACAAAAGGCGGAGGGGCACCCCTTCCATCAAAAACCTGGTTCGGCCCTGACCGACAGGTTTCATACTCCTGTTTGCCTCCCCAGTCACTCCCGACCCACCCAATACATTGGTCGACGCTTCAGATTCATCACTGCAAGCACGCGCACCCGATCTGATTTGATGGTATAGAGCAGTGCGTAGGGGAATCGGAGAAGGACCTGGCGACGGATGGTCTCTGTGATCAGCGGACCAGCTTCGGGGAAACTCGCAATGGCCTGCGCACAACGCTCAACTTCATCAAGAAACGCACTTCCGAGCCCAGGACTTTCTGACTCGTCATATCGAGCGGCCTCGTTCAATTCGCGGCGGGCCAATCGATGATAGGAGACACGATCCATTCACTGTAGCTTGGCCCGAACTTCCAGAAATACGTCCTTCGCGGAAGTGGATACGTCTGGCTGAGCATCCATCTCCACAGCTCTACGCTCAGCCTCCTCCACCCACAGTTTGGCATTTTCCTCTTCGGAGAGATTTCCCAAGCTCGCCAATCAATTTCCCCGCCAGGCGGCTCGTGCCTTTGGATCGAGCTTCAACGCTTCAGCTTCAAGTTCCTGAATACTCATGGAACCATTCTACTCCAAACCCGATTGGTGAGCCAAACGATATCGCTCTGAAGTCTAACTGATCATGTCTTTGAGGGGGAGGTTGGATGCCACATGTTCAGCATATCCGTGCCAAACAGATTCAGATCCATCAGATTTCATGCCTACCCAGCTACTTGCCGACCGGAATATTTTCCGCCCGCTTCAGGATCTCGATGGATTGGAAGACCGGATCTTGTGAGCCCTGGGATGATTCGGCTTCGACACGTTGGAGGAATGAGGCAGGGCCGGTCAGTGGACCGTAATTGAGCCCGACTTCAACATCGAATGTTTTGGTATCTTTAGGCGTCGGAAAGGTGAAGCTTTCCTCTCTCGTCTCTTCCGGTTTCAAGACCGTATCCTCAGCCACTTTCACGGCTTCGAAGTCAAAGATCGTCGGCTGTCCCTTCGCATCCAAATACGTCCGCCCATAGACACGCTTGTCGGAAAACACCGTCTTGAGATTTTTACCCTTGATGTCCAGATTCAAGACCACGGTAGCCCAGGCCGGATGGGTAGCCGGAAGATTATGCGGCACGAGGCTTTGAACCTTGACCGTCACGGTCGTTGTGTCGCCGTCGACCTTGGTCTGCACGTCCAACTTTGCCGCTTCTTGGCGAAGCTTGCCGATGCGCCCGGGGAAACTATGATTGGCGATCGTCCGCTTCTTCTCCCCATTGGCCGACTCCCCGACTTGCTGCGGCATGTGGCAGGTCTGGCATTCTTTGCCAGACCTGACCGCTCGACTTTGGTCCCAGTTCCCGAGCAAGTCATTGGCCTTGCCCAAGTTTGTCGCTGACGGCACTGACTGATGACAGTTGAGACATAAGTCAGACTTCTGAAACAGGCTCAATTCCATCGACTGATGTGCCAGATTCTGAACAAAGTCTTTATATGGGCCATAGAGCGTCTTTCCACCGATCTCATATTTTGGTTCCGGAGGATGCTTGGCCCGATCCACCTGCTTGATTAAGTGACATTGGCTGCAGGCAACGCCGTCCAATGAAGGGTCTCCCGATTTCGTTTGATCAACAAAAATCTGCACATGGTCCGAGAACTTCTCGCACATGCGGAGCATGACAGCGGAAACACAGCGCCTGATCCTTTCCACCGGCCGACTGTAGGTAGGCATCCAGCGATGCACGAAACGCGGGAGAATGGATGGACTTCGCCAAGGGCGAAGTTTCCCACTCTTCATAGACCCGTTCATGACACCGTTTACATTTATTGGAATGGGGAAAGGCCTTCTCGATCAACGCTTGATTCGGGACAGTCTGTGCCAGCGCGGACGCGACCGCCCCATCAGATAACACAGTGGCACAAATTGTGACGACAATACTGAGCCCGACCATCATCATGGCAGGCAGCGGTTTCACGATTACTGGTACTCCCGCAGGATGTTCAAAAAGGCCTTCCAGCAAGGCCGCAGCGAGCGAAGAGGCGAGGCGTACGCTTCGGTACGTTGAGCTTCTGAGCGACGCGAGAGCGCCGCTGGAGAACTTTTTCAACATCCTGCTAGGAGAGTGATTTGACACGATAAGTTAAAAAGTGCCGTTGTGAATAGTCCTGAATGATTTTCTTCGCCTCCTCCCGCTCTGCCTCTGTCCGAAGGGTGGCGAGGTATTTGTGCTGTAATTCCGGTGCTGGCGTCGGAATAAGCGCGTACGTCAGCACGGCTTCAACGGACGAGGCAACAGCCCCAGCGGGAAGCGTGAGTGCAAAGGGAACCTTTCGTGTCGTACCGCCCTTCACAAAAGGCTCGGGAATCGGCCCGCGAAGGATCTCCTCATATGACAATCCAAACTGCGTCGTTTCTTCCGCCAACGTCTCGCCTTTCGCACCCTTCGCTGTGAGAGTCAGAAAGAACTGTTTCAGGACCGGATCCCCATCGGGAAAACTGTGCGGCAGGCTCCCGACCTTCACCGCTCCGATCCCTTCGACCGTCGACCCGACTTTCGTCACCTCGATATCAATGCGAGGCATCCACTCGGCTTGGACGTTCCGGTTTTTTAACATCGTCCCGGAGCCGACGACCCCGCGAACCAGTGACGTCCAATCGGTCTGGTCATCGCCCCGCGTCGAGAGGTGGAACTCCCTGTCGAGGATTCCATGTGGCA
>JAAUPT010000377.1 GCA_012032965.1 Nitrospira sp. | reverse complement strand
GCCGAGAGTTTCAACGGGCGGTTCCGCGATGAGTTCCTTCAGTGCGAATTGCTGTCGGACCTGCGTGAGGCTCGGGTGTTATCATTGATGTGGAAGAACGACTACAACCATCGGCGGCCGCACTCGTCGCTGAAGTACCAGACCCCGGCCCAGTTCGCGGCGTCGCATGGGCAGGCAACTCCACTGCGGCTCGCTGCGCTCGCCTCCGTTGCGTCGCCTGCCCATGCGACAGGATCAGCAATGATCGACCATGATTCATCAACACCGACTCTCATAGCCAGTGGTACATAGATTGGGAGCAGGTCAAATCCCCATTTCCACTGCTACGGGTATCTTGATTGGAGAACTCGCTTGAAGCCATACGTTCTGGAATTATCAGGAGATTTGAAGAGGTCCAGAAATTTTCGTATAATCCGCTAAGAATCGGAGTGGTTTGTTGAGTTCATCACATTTCCGTCATCATGCTTTGGAATTCCGCGAATCGTCTACACGTGGTTATTTGTTTCGCCATGGACAAAAGTTGATGAGATGAATTAGTCGCTGAGTATCGATGCACCGTCCTTAATCGCCACATCGACGCCCTGGATGTGCCCTTGGCTAGCTATGCCTACGAAGGGTCGGCAAAGGGCGATAACACCGCCTGGGCACTCGGCGACGCATCTCTGTTCAACCACAGCGACAAGCCCAACGCACGGTGGCTTATCGACGAGGCCGGCAGATCCTGGTTTTCTACGCCGAACGGGATATCAAGATCGACGAAGAAATATTCATCGACTACCACGAGGACTATTGGCGGAGCCACGGCGCACCGATTCGATGGCGGATCGTACCTACCGGCCGAATTGAACACGGATCCACCATGGACATTGAAAGGATTCTGATGCCCAACCTAATCGAGACCGCTGTCTTCACCCGCGAGGCCACCGTTAATGACATTCCTGATTTGATCAAACTCAACCGCGACGCCTATCCGACCTTGGCGGAAGACAATATTGTGTGGAGCGAGGCCCACTTGCGTTCCCACTTGTCGATGTTTGCGCACGGGCAGATCGTCGCGGAATGTTCAGGGAGGATCGTGGGGGGCATGCGCATCACTGGTCGTTGATATGGGACCGGATGCATTGCGTCATCACACCTGGATGGGCATCACGGACAGTGGGTATTTTCTGAATCACGATCCCGGTGGCGATGCACTTTACGGAGCCGATGTCTACGTTCATCCGGATACGCGCGGAAAGGGGATCGGTCATGCGTTGTACGAAGCGCGCCGGGCCCTTTGTCGTCGATTGAATCTTCGGAGAATCCTAGCGGGGGGCAGGTTGTGGAACTATAGAGATTATGCCGCTCAATTCACGCCTGAGGAGTACGCGTCTCGCGTGGTGGCCGGGGAGATTCGTGACCTCGTGTTGAGTTTCCAGCTTCGCGAAGGATTCGAACTGCGCGGAGTCATGGCTAACTATCTGAGCGATCCTCATAGTAAGAACCACGCGAGTCTGATCGAGTGGATCAACCCGGATTACAACCCTCGACACCACGGCCCCCGTAAGAAGTAAGCTTCCTGTCTGTGCGAGGCGGGCGAAGTTCCCGATGCCGCGACCTCTTTTCTTAGATCCTCACGACGCAACCATCACTTCAATGCATCATACGAACACGGACCAGCCGGTAATCTTCACCAGCGCCTCCAGCGCCAGGCTGCCCACCAACGACGTGCCGGCCGCGTTGAGACCTGGCGACCAGACTGCGACGCTGCCGTGTCGCGGAGCAATCACCAGAATGCCGCCCCCGACACCGCTCTTCCCGGGGAGGCCAATGCGATAGGTGAAGTCTCCGCTGTTGTCATAGTGCCCACAGGACATCATGACCGCGTTGATTCGTCGGCAGAATTCACTGCTGACCATCTGCTGACCGCTGATCGGATCGCGTCCGTCGAACGCTAGGAACAATGCGGCGCGGGCCAACTGACGGCAGTTCATGGCAATCGCGCAATGTGAAAAGTATGCCTTGAGCGTTTGGCTCACAGGATTGCAGAGATTTCCATACGACTGCATGAAATTCGCCAATGCCCGGTTCCGTGCCCCCGCTTTTTCTTCGGATACGGCAACGACTTCATCGATCATGATCGAATCGTCGCCCGCCAACGTTCGCAGGCGATCGAGTAATTCGGCGAGCATGGCATCGGGGCCGACCTGCTCCACCAGAAGATCGGTGACGACGATGGCACCGGCATTGATCAGTGGATTACGCGGAATGCCGCGTTCACTTTCCAACTGAACGATGGAATTGAAGGGTGATCCGGACGGTTCGCGTCCGACTCGCTTCCAAAGTTCATCTCCCACCCGGCGAAGGGCCATCGACATCGTGAAGACTTTGGAGATGCTTTGGATGGAGAACTGCTCGTCAGCATCTGCGATGCAATGGATCTCTCCATTCCCCAGGACGACGCACATGCCAAACTTCATTGGATCGGCTGCTGCTAGCGCCGGAATGTAATCAGCGACGCGGCCCTGACCGCGATATGGCGCGATCTTCGTCATAACCTCAGCAGTTACTGCGCTCCAGTCCACGGCAAACTCCTTTCAGCAAACTTCGGCAACAGCGTCATGCGGTTGTGATGGCAGGGTAAGCGCGGCGCACAATTCGTGCACTTGGCGGCGCCCTATCGTGATTCGTTGCCTGGCATTGGTCGAATGGGGTCTGTCACGTTGCTTGCCGGTTCCGGGCTCTGATTCGGCAGAATTCGCGCAAGCCATGGGATCCGGCGGACCGCTCCAGATGGGCGTTCCATCTCTTCGAGCATAGAGGCCGAGGCTCCACCGCGGCTTGGTTTCCCCTGGATATTGTCTTCCCAGTGTTCTGAGAAGGATTGCGCCAGGAGACTTGGAAACCAAATGCTGTAGGAACTTTCTCGCTTTGGATTCCTTCTGCGAACCCAGAGCGCTTGTCCTCCACTCCTCGGTCGAGGACCGTTGATCCGTAAATGTTGGCTCCGCTCCCAGCCAAATGGTAATGCCTGCTGCTTTTATTAATCTGTCATGATCAGCTAGAGCTTGCTCAATATCAGCCATGAAATCCTCAATGAATCGGTGAATTAAGTCACTTGTGCGATCGCTGATCTACCGAATGAGTTCCTGAATAAATGTCCATCATTTGCAACGATCCGGTTGCCCAAAGACGTTCCGGTACAAACGTCCAGTAAGCCCCATCGCGCGATTCATCTCGTTG
>JAAUPT010000376.1 GCA_012032965.1 Nitrospira sp. | reverse complement strand
GGCCATCACCCGTCCTTTCTCGAGCCGCTGATCACCACAAAGATCAAACCTACTTTCTCTATAGACTGCATCCTCAATGGCTACACCAACTCCTTTTCCCGGTAGGCGAACTTCAAAAATCTGCAGTATGGGAAGAGGCGGAGGCCCTGGGTCTCCCGGCGGATGAGATCAAAGAAAGCCAGGAAATCTGCTTCGTGACTCAGGGAGATTACCGGACATTTATCGGACAAGAGCTTCCCACAGCCAAGAAGCCAGGTCTCTTTATCGACGAAGCCGGTCTGCCCCTGGGCCAGCACAACGGGATCGCCTTCTACACACCCGGTCAACGCCGAGGGCTCGGCATCGCTACCGGCCAACGTCTCTACGTCCAACGGGTGAACCCGTCCACCAATACGGTCCTTCTCGGCCCAAAAGAGGCGCTCCTCAAGAACGAGTGCACTGTGTCTGATCTCAATCTCCTCGATCCACGACTCGCTCAATGCCAAACAGAGGTCCACGTCAAACTTCGCTATGCAACTCCCGCCACCCCCGCAACAGTTTCACCACTCGATGCAGCCAGTCTCAGTATTCGATTTCACCACCCACAGAGGGCCATCAGTCCGGGACAATCTGCTGTCCTCTATGAAGGCGATGCGATCCTTGGGGGTGGTATTATCCAACCTTTCTGATGGTCTTTTTCTCCCCTCTTCTGCTTGACTTTGTCCCATAATCTTCTATAGCCTCGCAGCGGAGCATTCTTGAGGAATTCTATGCAGGGTTTCCCCGTCGCCATGGGCAGCCGACAGTACCAAATAAACATAGGTATGAGGTATTGATGTTCGGTTCATTTGGGTGGATGGAGTTAATGCTGATCTTGATCATCGTGCTGATCATTTTCGGCGCCGGTAAACTCCCTCAATTGGGAGAAGGCCTCGGCAAAGCCATCAAAGGATTTAAAAAGTCGGTCCATGAGGCCGACGCCATCGACGTTACGCCGGGGGGGGAACAACCACAACAAACCCAATCCCAGGCCACGACGCAATCGGACCCCGCACAATCGCCCACTCAACAAGCAACGCAACCGGACCAGATGAAACAAGGCTAAAAGCATAGCGTGTGGCAGGACAACCAGAAAACAGAAAATCTCAACATCGCTCTACCTCTGTGAATCATGTTCGGACTGGGCGCAAGCGAGATTTTAATCATTTTGGTCATCGCATTCCTCTTGTTCGGCCCGAAACAGCTGCCGGAAGTAGGAAGACAAGTTGGAAAGGCTATTAAAGGCTTCAAGGATACAGCTGACGACCTCCGGAAATCGGTGGAACCCGAGCTCAATCTTATTCAACAGGAAGTCAAAATGGTCGAACAAGACTTCCAGGCTTCCATGAAAGAAGCGGAAGAAGAAATTACTGCCGCAGGTCAAACACCAGAGGAAAGCAACGAATCAGCCAATAAATCGGGCCCAGCTTAAAAGAACTAACACACTATCTCGAGTGCTAATGACACGGATGCCGGCTATATACCTGCTTTAGTAAATTCTACCTAGCTCGGATCTTCCTAAGCGACAATCGTGTAGCTTAAACCCATTGCTCGCTAATTCGGCTGGTCCAACTCTCGATTGGATCGGGGATACGGTTGAAGTTCTGCTGCGTGGTTCCAGGTCCATAGGTATAGCTCGGGCTGCGGTCACATTCGCCAAGGTGTCACTACCGTAACCTCTATCGGAGCACACATCATGTCGCGCAGTCGGACGAAGATGTTCAAAGGCCTCATCTCCATCTGTTGGCTCTTGGCATTTACAGCCGTAGCTAACGCAGCCTTTGAGTTGCCCGAAGGGGAAAAGATTACCAATCCAATCGTCATCGGTCGCGGCATTCCCCAAAAAGAGGCCTATGAATTGTTTGACCCGAGGATCGGCCGGAATTTTGATATCCGAAATCTCTGGATTCGCGCCGACATGCGTATGCGCCCCGAGTACCGAAATAATGTCTGTTTTGGCGGTGGTATTGGAGGTGCCGGAGAGTGTAATGCTCCCCTTGCGAGCCCTAATAGCCTGATCGGCAAAGCCAACGATCAATTCATTCAACAGCTCACCCGATTTGGCATCGGGTATGACCTGTCTCCAGATGTCAATTTCTATCTCGAATTAATCGATTCTCGCACCTGGGGAGGTAACCAAGACCCTATCACTCATACATGTGGTCCTGCTCTCAGCAGTGGCAAATCGACTTGCTCTCTTGGAATCCGCGCAGGATACATGCTCATTCGTAACTTTGCCGGGATAAAAGGCCTCGGCCTCAAGGCAGGCCGTCAATATCTCGTCTTCGGAGACCAAAGCTTGCTCGGGCACTTCGATTGGGCCAATACAGGCTTCTCCTTCGACGGAATCAGGACGGACTATAATACGGACTTCATAGACTCCTCGTTCGGCTGGTTCAGACTTAGCGAAACGGATCTTCCGCAAGGTGCACCGCTCGGAAGCGGAGGACCGAATCTCTCCCAAACGGGTCAGGCAAAAAATGCCAATGGGGATGTCGACATGCTGGTTTTCTATAACCAAATCAAGACCGTTCCCTGGTCACTGATTGAACCGTTCTACATCTATTATAAGAACAATCTAGGGGCAGATGGCAATAATGCTCAAGGTCTCGGCACCCCCAAGCACGGGAACCAAACTCGCCACACAATTGGGAATCGTATCGCTGTCAAAAAGGGAGGTTTCGATTTCTCCAACGAAATCGTCTACCAGTTCGGACAAATGGGAGACACGGCTACTAGCGCAAGCGGCCTCTGCGGCGACCCTGGGGGTGAGGGGAAGTGCCTCCACATCAATGCCTGGGCCACCAGAAACTGGATCGGCTATACCGCATTCAATCTTCCGGGCAAACCCCGATTCGCGTTCAATTTTGACTATGCCTCAGGAGACGGTCGAGCAAACTGTACGTTGAACGCCGCATATGGCGATTGTAAGACCGCCAATACATTTGAAAACCTCTATCCAACAAATCACATTCACATGGGGTACATGGATGTCATGGCCTGGAAGAACATGATGAGCTTCTCTGGGAATTTTCAAGCACGTCCGACAAATGACGATCACATTGAAGTCTGGTACACGAACCTACATCTAGCCAATGCCCGAGATAATTGGTATCGCGCCAGCCAGGGAGTCTATGTCTTCTCACGACCGGACAACACCGTGACCCATATTGGTGACGAAATCAGTGCGGTGTGGACCCATTTCTTCATGGATGGCAT
>JAAUPT010000375.1 GCA_012032965.1 Nitrospira sp. | reverse complement strand
GGGACTGTACGATCTCGGCTGGCTTGGCAATGCGAATCTGGCATCGGCCGTCTTTTGTCCCCATCGCCATCGGCCTGGCCTTCGCTGTCACGAGGGGTCAGCAAAAACTATCTAGACAAGAAGGTAGGAGAGGAACAGCTGGCGGCCAAAGGCAACAAGCAGGAGGAGTAATTTCGAGCCCAGTTTGAGTAGTCGTAGCCTGGTCCAGGCTTAGAGCCCAACTGGAGTAACTCGCCAGAGAGGCGTACAGGAGCTATAGGGCGATCATCTGAACCGAGTATCATTCGGATGGAAAGTGATAAGGGACGATGGAAAAGACGAAGGTTCTGATAGCAGACGACCATGGGGTGGTCCGAGAAGGGCTCATTGCTCTGCTCGAAACCATCGATGTCATCACTGTCGTTGGTGAGGCGAAGAATGGAGTGGACGCTGTCGAAAAACTAAGACATTACTGCCGGATGTGATCCTCATGGATCTCCGCATGCCGTTGATGGACGGTGTTGAGGCGACGCGCCAGATCAAACGCGAGTTTCCTCACATTGGCATCATCGCGCTCACAATGGAGGAGGAGCAGCAGCACATCCTCGACCTTGTCTTGGCGGGTGCCACAGGCTATCTCCTCAAAGATTCTGACGCTTCGCAGATCGTCGAGGCCATTCGGACCATCGCTCGTGGCGAATCGCTCATCCATCCGTCTGTCGCCAGCAAGATCCTGGCTGAGTTTTCGTTGCTCGCGGGAAACAAGGCTCAAAAGCGTCCAGTGGTTGATCATGACTTGACTGAACGCGAAATTACCGTGTTGCGGCTCGTGTCTAGAGGCCAGACGAACAAGGAGGTCGCCAACAGTTTAGAGATAAGCGAGAAAACCGTGAAGAATCACTTGGCGAATATCTTCCACAAACTGCACGTCTATGATCGCACGCAGGCCGCGGTCCACGCATTCGACGGGGGGATTATTCCCCTAGAAAAGGTCTGATTTGTTCCTCTTGAGATCCGTGCGCTGGCGAGCAACCGGCTGTTCTGTAGCATATGGGTGCACGCTTGTCCGGTCGATACCTTGGCCATGACGCAGGAGTTCGAATGCTCTACCTATAACAAGCGGGATCTATTTCTGAACAACCAACAACGTCTGGCCATCGGTGATCTCGATTTCTCGGTTTGCGAGAAGAGATTAGAGTTGCAGCACCCCAACGTCGCCTTCTTCGATGTCGCATTTCTAGGGAATCCGCGGAAAGAATATTGACTCGTTGCTTGCCGTGCCGCAGTCGTGACGACCAGATTCGACTCCATGAACAAACCGAGCGGCGGAGCTGGTACCGTTCCGACAGCAATCAGGATATTGGCCGCCGTTACCACCGTCGATCGGCCATCCTTGACTACCACAACTGTATGCGCGTCCTGAAAGCTTGCTTCACCTGTCAGAACTGCGACATCGTTACGCAGAAGTTGCTCCCGGATAATCTCGGCTTGTTCCTACTCCATCTTAGCGATCCTGGCAAGAGTGCCTGCGCACTGGGGCATAGGCTACAATCCGATCACTACGGCGCTGATTGATCGGGCCTCTGCCCATTGTCAGAAAAACGCCCCTTCCGAAACGTCTTGCCGGGGCTATTGTTGTGTCGACAGAGCCCACCCAGATGGAATGACCGCGCTCAACCACGACAGTACGCCTCCTGAGTTTTGTAGCCTGCACGGCAGCCCGTTGCCCGATTGCACCGCTGCCGATGCCAACAAGGTCGCAATCGAAGTCTGACATTATGTTCCTTATCCGTCTCGTTACACTACCCATCCTGTTATACAAAACATCATCGGCTCTGGAAGACATACCTAAACATGATCGCTCCACCGTCCGCCATTTGAGAATTCCTGAAAGCAACAGGATAGGGCAACGCGTTGCTAAAAAGGTGATGCGGATCCGTATGGGTCAGCCCCACACAATTCCATGAGGACTGTTCCGCGCGCTGCGACAATTCCTTAGCTCTCAGGATCGGTCCTATAAATTCAGTAGGTTCGGCAGGCAGGAGCGACTGCTTCACTCCTTCAGACAAAGCAAGTATGTGCATATGCGCCCATGACAAATCAGGGACTGTGTATCCAGCGATGTCTGAGAAGGATCGACCACGATCAGAAAGCGATACAGATGGTTGACGCCCCAACCGAAGCTGCAGCGGATTAGGTGGAGTAGGTGCGGCAGGATGAGTGGACGAGCACACGGCACCAGACGTAAGGGCTGGTGCGCAGCAACATACGGCAGAAACGTGAGATGCGAAGGGGTTGGTTCGCTGGAACCAGCGTCACTCAACCGTAGCAAAAGTGAACCATTACGATCTAGTCAAATATGTGCTCCCTCCGTTCTTTCAGAGTTGCGTCTGTTGGTCTTGTTGATGCGTGAGGGCAGCCCGCAGCTTCTCCTCCTGCGCTTGACTAAGTGAGGTATTGAGAATCGTTCCCTCGTATCGTGAGAAGCTTACCAATAGTTTGTCGTGATCAGCGCCCCGGATCAACAAGAAAATAGCTGAAGTGCCCTGCTTGATGGTGCTTCCGATATCCTTGATGAACTTGTCCGGAATCCCATAGTCGTTCAAGAGTCCGTACTCGCTTGATGTCGTGGTGATCGCTCCGGCCCCGGCCCCTCCGGCGAGACTGCCTAAAGACCCGCCAGAGGATTGAGGAACAGCAAGCCCATTAATCCGCCCCATAACACACCCAGTGTGACACCGTGGGTAGTCGCACATCCAAACACATCGACACACTGTTTGAGATGGACCTTTCCATCTATATCGCGGACGACGATGACTGCATCTTCGAGATCTAGGACATATTCCGTTTCCATCGCCCGCAGTTCGTTCAACACCCGATCAGCCGTACCAGAATCCTTAAATGCGATACAAACAAGTTCGCTCATCATTCACCTCCTTTAAGAATATATGCGCAAATATTACTCATTGTCAGGTTCTCGATCCAATGGCACGGGTACGAGAACCTCTTTCAGAATAGTCGCGTTTTGCTCAGCCGGTTCCATGGCAGCTGTAACTACGCCTCCGTTTCCAACACGAGAGACACTACTGACGTCAAGATTCGCACCCAGGCCGTTCCGTCGATTGACGTCGTGAAGAATCATCGGTTCATGCTTGAACTATCAGACAACAAGACTTGGCACCTGGTCATGTCGGCGATCCTTCGCCAAATCCAAGAATTACTGAACAGATCGACATGAAACGGGTGTGTTCCAAAGGGCAGCAGT
>JAAUPT010000374.1 GCA_012032965.1 Nitrospira sp. | reverse complement strand
TTGTGGGTGGCGGGGTTGGAATTGAACTTCGATGTCACGGTTTGCTCTGGTGCCCGTGTCGTCGGTGAAGCGAAATACCGCACGATAATCGACGCCATCGCCCGTCATCGTTCTCGATGATTCGCACGACCTTGCCAAGAAGATAATATTCCTTGTTGTTTACTTCAGAGAGCGTCTTGTCGCGGAGGTAATCTAGAAACAGTACGACGACTGCCTTGCCCGACGGATACTCGTTCAGATCAACCACAAATGTCTGTGCCTGATCCTGCCGGATGTCTTTCAATACGCCTTGAATGAAATCGCGGAATGGGGACAACTGCGCCAGTTCAGGATTTCTGTTCGTATTCTCATGCCTACGCTGTCTATTTCCCGACTTGCTAGATGCTGGTTGTGGAGTTGAAGCGGAACTCGAAATCTGTGTGGCTAACTCGACCATTGCGATGATTCGATCCACGATTTCCAGAGAACTTGCGAGAGGGTTTGGTCGAAGGAGCCCGTGAATTTCTACAAAACTAGCAGTTTGTCGGAGAGAACCGACAATCGGCTCTGGTAGAGATTCGTGATAATGTAATAGGCATCTCAATTAAACATCGCACATAAGCGTGGGTAATCGTGTTGGTCAAGGAGGGAACAAGGAAAAACCGTTGAAGTCAGATGTTGCTCAAAGGCGTCGGCTAGTTGGTCAAGTTTTCTGTGTCGATGGTTGTGACTGATGGCGTTGCGTGTCGCCTTCCAGACGTGCTCTTGGGGGTTGAGGTCAGGCGAGCCAGCCGGATAGTAGATAATTTCCAAGCGGGGATGCTCCTCCAGAACTTGCCGGATGGCGGCGCCTCGATGCCATGGCGCCCGGTCCCAGAAGAGCAGGATGGGTACGCCAGGGTAGGCTGCGAGCAAACGCAACAAGAAGAGGGCTGATGTGGCGGCATTCATGATGGGTGAGCGCAAAGTGGTCTCCCGTCCTGTTTTCAAGTCGAGGCCGCCATAGAAATGGGTGGACTCTCGCCCTGGATGCAAGCGCATCATCGGCGTCTGCCCCTTGGCATGCCAGACGACTTTCAAAGTTGCCTGGAGATACAAGGAGGCTTCATCACCAGCCATGATTACGCTATCAGGCGCCTCCTGAGCCGTGTCGAAGAGTTTTTTCAAGCTCTTCTTCAAAGGTCACCACCGCTTGCTCCTGGCGGGAGAGGTAGAAGTGACCGGGACGCTGCAAAGTGAAATCACACTGGCGAAAGAGCTTTCGATAGGAGTTGTCGCTCTTATAGACAACGCCACATCGTTCCTCTACCAGACGGGCTAGATCGGCAACGGTCCAGAATTGTCCGTCACCGATGCACTCGTCGGCTGGCCAGAGTTGTTCGGGCCGATAGCCTGTGGAGCAGGTCGCAGATCATCTCGATCTGAAACTGGCTCCATCTTGGCGATGGTTGCCCCCTTGGCGCTTATCGACCAACCCGGCGATTCCGTCCTGGCGATAGGCGCGACACCATTCCATCAGGCTCGAACGACTGCATCCGCAGATGGACTCGATCTCATTAACGGGATGCCCTTGTCCATACAGGCGTACTGCCTGATAGCGGATCTTTGTCTGGCCTTCCTCGCAATTGTGGAAGGCGCACTTTAGCTCATTCACTTCGGTTTCACTGAGGACGAACTGTCGGTTTCTCATACCGACCCATTGTACGACTTTTAGTTGATTTGTCTATAAGGGAATGGCAAAGAAACGGAAGTTCAGAGAAGCGGACTATGCGGCAACGGAAAAGAGCCAAATCACATTGGGTGAAGCGCTGCCGGCAGAACATCTGGCTCGATTCATAGTGAGCGTAGTGGGTCAGCTCGACTTGAGCGACATCTACGGTCAGTATGGCGAACGGGGCGGGATGCCTTATGCTCCCGAAGTGTTGCTGGGCATCCTGCTGTATGGCTACACAACCGGGACCTTCAGTACTCGCAAGCTGGAGAAAGCGACCTATGAATCGATCCCGTTTCGCTACATTGCTGGGAACATGCACCCGGACCATGACACCATCAACCAGTTTCGCAAGGAGAACTTGGAGACGTTGAAGGGGTTGTTTGTGCAGGTGCTGATGCTGGCCTATGTTCTGGGTCATGTGAAGCTGGGCAACATCAGCATTGATGGCAGCAAGGTGCATGCCGATGCGTCCAAGAGCAAGGCGGTAAGCTATGGACGTATCCTGTCGATGGAGAAGCGCATGCATCAAGAGATCGAGGCGTTGTTTGCCCTGGCTGAAAAGGCGGACAGCGAGCAGCCGGACGGCTTTGATAGCGACGATGAGGTCGGACGGCGCACCAAGAAGCTGGCGGATCTGGCCGAAGCCAAAGCCATGATCGAAGCGATGGCGGCACAACGTCATGCCCAAGAACAAGCCGAATATGAGCGCAAGATGGCGGCTCGCAAGGAGAAAGAGGCTCGCACAGGCAAGAAGACGCCGGGGCGAGAACCCCAGCCGCCACAACCCGGAGCTCGTGATAAGGACCAGGTCAACCTGACCGATTCGGAGTCTCGCATCATGAAAAACGGCAACAACAAAGCTTTCGAACAGTCCTACAATGCCCAGGCTGCGGTGGAGCACGAAAGTCGCTTCATCGTGGGCAACACGCTCTCCAATCACCCCAATGACAAGCAGGAAGGGGTGGCAACTGCCCAAGCGATCCCGGCTGAACTGGGCACGCCAGATGCTGCGGCTATGGATGCCGGCTACTTCAGCCCTGAGACAATCCGAGGATTGAAGGCCATGGGCATCGACCCTTACATCGCCGTGGGTCGGGAGAGCCATGCTATCGACTTGCACACCCTCCTGGAAGGGGAGCCAGAACCGCCGCCAGAGAATGCCGACCACAAGACCAAGATGCTCTACAAGCTGCGTACCGAAGCGGGCAAGGCCATCTACAAACTGCGCAAGAGCACAGTGGAGCCGGTCTTCGGTATCATCAAGGAAGTCATGGGCTTTCGCCAGTTTTCCCTGCGCGGGCTGATTGCAGCCGCGGGCGAATGGAATCTGGTCTGTCTGGCTTACAATCTGAAGCGTCTGCATCGATTACACACTGCTTGATTTTGCGCGCCCACAAGCCGGAGGGCGGGCAAGATAGGGCGCTTTGGAGTGCATAAATTCATGATTATGTCTACTTTTGACCCGCTAGCAGGTCACATCCGTCAAAAAAATTGTGGCAACAAACCCGATTCTACCTATCTATTCTGTCTCTCCGACAGACTGCTAGCCTGA
>JAAUPT010000373.1 GCA_012032965.1 Nitrospira sp. | reverse complement strand
CGCTCACCGCATGCTGGATCGGGCAGAGATGGATGACAGGATGAGCGCCCGCTCGTCAACTCGGCGCTATTGGCGTCGGCGAGCCCGGCAACGTTCCGCGCAAACTCAATCGCGGCGCATTGCATCCCCAAACACAGACCGAGGAACGGCACCTGCCGTTCGCGCGCATACCTGATGGTGGCGACTTTTCCCCTCGATCCCCCTGGTCCCAAACCCACCGGGAATCAAAATGCCGTCAGCCTCTCGCAAGATGCGCTCGGTCCCTTGCCGTTCGATGTCTTCGGACTCGATCCAATGAATATGGACTTTGGTTTCATGATCGATTCCGCCATGAACCAACGCCTCGCCCAAACTCTTGTAACATTCTTTCAGGCCTACGTACTTCCCTACCACCGCGACAGAGATCTCGTGCTTCGGCCGCTTGATCTTCTGCACCATCGCATCCCATTCGCGAAGATTGGGCTGGCCGGTCTCTAAATGGAGCTGGCGGACGATCAATTCGTCCAATCCCTCTTTTCGGAACACGATCGGTACTTCATAGATGGTTTCCACGTCTTTCGCAGTGATGACGGCGTCCTTGTCCACGTTACAGAACATGGCAATTTTGCCTTTGAGTTCCGGCGGAATATAGCGGTCGGTTCGGCAGAGCAGAATGTTCGGCTGGATACCGATCTCGCGAAGTTTGTTGACCGAATGTTGTGTCGGCTTGGTCTTCAGCTCGCCGGCTGTACCGATGTAGGGAACCAGGGTCAGGTGAACGTATAAGACGTTATCGCGTCCGACGTCATACGGCATCTGCCTGATCGCCTCAAGAAACGGCAAGCTTTCAATGTCGCCGACCGTGCCGCCGATCTCGACGATTGTGACATCGATCGCTTTTGAGATGCGCATGATTGCTTGTTTGATCTCATCCGTCACATGGGGCACGACCTGAACGGTTCCGCCAAGATAATCTCCCCGTCGCTCTTTCGTGATGACGGAGTGATAAATTCGACCGGTCGTGTAATTGCTCTCTTTGGTCAGAGAGAGAGTGGTGAAGCGCTCATAATGCCCAAGATCAAGATCCGTCTCGGCTCCATCGTCGGTGACATAGACTTCGCCATGCTGATAGGGATTCATGGTGCCTGGATCGACATTGATGTACGGATCCAGTTTCAAGAAGGTAATCTTCAACCCCCGACTCTCCAGCAGGTTTCCGATGGAGGCCGAAGCCAGTCCTTTTCCCAGTGATGAGACCACTCCTCCCGTCACAAAAATGAATTTATTCATGACTGCCCTCTTTCATGGTCATCAGACCGATCCAAATATGGCGCTCATGACTTGAAAAACACTCCGCTGGTCTTCAACTCGAGTCTAATTGCGTCGTAGTGCTGCAGTCGCTCGGCCACGTCTGGACATCTTCCGGTCGATCGACCGCATCGATGCATGCTTGGTTTCCCACACGCGGATGCGAATCCCGTGGTCCAACGCACGGAGCTGTTCAAGCTTTTCGGCGTCTTCCAATCGACTTGTCGGCAGGGCCGCCAATCGAAACAAGGTCTCCTTGGTATAGATATACAACCCCAAATGAATATAGTGGAGCCCTCCGATTACTTGTCGTTCGGGATCGTCACGCACGAACGGGATCGGAGCTCGCGAAAAATACAGCGCATCCCCTCGGGCATCGGTCACCACCTTGACCACGGCAGAATTAAGAAGGTCCTCCGTCGGGTCCATCACCCGCTTGAGGGTCCCCATGCTCGCGCCGCTTTCCAGAAATGGCTCGATAAGATCAGTCAATAATTCTGGGTTCAGTGGAATTTCATCGCCCTGTAGGTCTAAGAAGTACTCTCCCGCAAACATACGAGCCACGGCAGCCACGCGGTCCGTGCCGGTCCGATACTCACCTGTGACGACCACTGCCCGACCGCCAAACCGATCGACCGCTTGCTTAATCCGCTCATCGTCGGTTGCAACCAGTACACTCGAAACCGTTCTGCAGGCTACCGCACGCTCGTATACATGCTGAATCATCGGCTTGCCGTTCAGCTCGACAAGCGGCTTCCCTGGAAAACGAGAGGATCCATATCTGGCAGGAATCACAACCGTGACCGATCGTGAGGCTTTATTCATCTCCGAATGCCTCGGACAGCTGTTTTGGCGACACCGTTGCCGTGCCGACCATTCCCACGACGATCCCGGCTGCATAATTGGCCATCATCGCGCTCATCTTGATGCTGGCGCCGGCTCCCAACGCCAATGCAAGGGTCCCGATGACCGTATCTCCGGCCCCGGTAACATCGTAGACCTGTCGCGCCTTGGTGGGCAAATGCCAGGACACTCCATCACCTTCGTATAGACTCATGCCTTTTTCACCACGCGTGATCAGAACGGACTGGCACCCGAGTCGCTGACGGATCATCGCGCCGGCTTCGTTGATCGTTTGGTTGTCATCTCCGTGCATGCCCGATGCTTGCGTCGCCTCGAGATGGTTTGGAGTGATGACGGTGACCCCTTTATAGAAATTGAAATGCTCGACCTTTGGATCTACGATCACCGGCACCTTGCGCAAGGCAGCAAGCCGGGTGATGTCAGACATCAATACAGAGGATACGACTCCCTTGGCATAGTCAGACACCACGATAGAGGACAACCCGCGTAGTTTTGATTCGATATACCGAAGAATCTTTTGCCTGAGGACTGCTTTCAATTCGCTACGCCCTTCGATGTCATACCGGACAATCTGCTGGTTATGCGCGATCACTCGACTTTTTTTGGTTGTGGGACGTTCGCGATCGACGACAATCCCTCCAAGCGTGCCTCGCGTGTATCCCAGTGCTTTGACCAACTGTTTCCCGCTGTGATCAGCCCCGATCACACCGCAGAGATGGGCCTTCCCTCCCAATGCCAAGATGTTACTGTAGACATTGGCGGCTCCACCCAATCGAATCGACTCGGACTCGACATGGACAACTGGGACCGGCGCTTCCGGAGAGATCCGGCTCACCCTCCCCATCACGTACTGATCAAGGATTAGGTCCCCAATGACCAGGACGGATGCCTGCGGGAACCGTTGAAGATACTGTCGAAGCTCTCTAGGCGATGGAGTCTCACCACCCCCATTCCGCCCTTCGTTCGGACGCGGAGCTTCGCTGCTTTTCTTTATTGGATTGCCTTGCCGAATCGTTCCCAACGAACCCACTCCGTCCAGTTTCCCTGCCCATTCCATGACCAATAGATCCGAAACGCCTTGCCACGGATCTTCTCTTCTCG
>JAAUPT010000372.1 GCA_012032965.1 Nitrospira sp. | reverse complement strand
GTCTCACAGCTCAATGCGCTGACCGTCAGATCTCCCGCGGAAGATGTCTGGAGTGCGCTACGCAATCCTATACAGCTAGAACCGGATGTCTGGCTCCTGCTCAATATCGACAAGGTGAAACATGGTGGATTTTCGGGGGATGGTCATGTGGTTCATGACACCCTTCAGATTACTGCGAACCCGGTCATCGTCTATGGTGCTGAACCATCTGCGACACCCGTTACACTTCCCCAGATCGAGACAGCACCGGCGTCCCCAGAATTTCGCGGCGTCGCAGATGTCCAAGGAGGCTATTCAGGAAAGCGGTCGGCTTCCAATAGATTTCACGTTCTGAGCGATACCCAGGTCGATTACAACACGCTTTCTAAATCGCTTTCGAAACGGCTTAGAGGAAAACGTGTCGCGAATAAAGGTAATTACATTCAGATGACGGGCGCGACTATTTCCGGCTTAGGTGGCAACCAAGTGCTCTTGCGTGTTGATTTTACGGGAGATGCACGCGGCCATGTGTATTTGATTGGGAAAACGGAGATCAATGCGATGACACAGACCGTCTTTCTCAGTGGTCTTCGCTATGATTCCAAGACCACCCATCTGTTGCAGACAGCGGTCCCTGACTGGTTCTATCATGCGCCGCTCCGGGAGGCCATTACTCCGGAACTCGTGCTCGGAATGACACCGATGACCGACCGAGTACATGATCTTCTAAAGACCGGGCTGAATCGAACGTTGAGCCCCACCGTCTCGATACAGGGGACCGTGACGTCGATGCAAGGCGTCGCCGTATTCGCTGATGTCGATGCGCTGCGTGTGCGAGCGATGAGTGATGGAACGCTCAATGTGACAGTAGACAGCAAGCCCTAGGGCGTCTGCCCAGAATCTTCCTGCCTGTTCCATATCTCCTTTGGTCCACTCTCTACTACAGTTCTGTCCGTTACTAGCCGATAGAGAAGACGGAAGCCGGTCACAACTGAAAGGCCCCCACATGCCATCGGCTCACGAACTGGTTCAGTCCTGCACCTCGATTCTCACATTACCGGAGATTTACTTTCGTGTACGGGATGTGGTGGACGATCCCGGTTCGACCCTGGATGATCTCGCCGCCGTCCTCAAGCTGGATCCGGCCATTTCGGCGAGGGTGCTCCGCATCGTCAATAGCCCCATGTATGGGTTTCCTAAACAGATCGATACCATTACCCACGCCGTCAACCTCCTTGGCACACAGGCTGTCAGCGACCTTGTGACCTCGACCACTATCGGGCGGACTTTTTCAGGGATGCCGGTTCAACTCATGGACGTTCCCCGGTTCTGGCGCAAAAGCGTGTTCTGTGCCCTGCTTGCCGGAAAGATTGCCAAGTCCTGTGGCATCGACAACAGCGAACGCTTCTTCATCGAAGGTCTGTTGCGTGACATCGGCCACTTCGTCCTGTATCAGACCGTCCCACAGAGGGCCCAATCTGCACTCATCGAGGCGGACTACCTGGATAGCTCACTCGCCGAGGTGGAGCAGTCCAACATCGGATGCGATTTTGCCGAAGTGGGTGCCGAGCTCATTTCACTCATGGGGCATGCCTGCACAGATTGAGCGGCCGTCCGGTACCAACTGAGCCCAAACCGAGGCCGCGATGGGGCTCTCCATGCATCCATTGTTCATATAGCCGGCGTTGTCGCCGATCACGAAGAACTCGAGCTGAATCGCCGTCAACAGGTCGTGCCGTTCGACCCCTTCGCCGTTACCACCACACAGTTTTCGACGGCCAGCCTCTCAGCGTTGCTCACGGAGGCCCATGCGCACCTCCAAGATACGCTTGCGCTGATCCACCCTCCCGCCATGGCCGCATAGCTTTTCTGGCCCTCGTGCACGGAACCATATTCCCCCTTTCGGATCTTGCTACCGAACTTGCCCAACTTCGAGAAGCATCAAGAGCACTCAGGCAATTGACAAGAACCTGTTTGCATGGAATGTCCTCCATCTCTGAATGCAAGGATTATCTCTGATTATCTCTATTGTGCTGCCGAGCACGTCTGCTGAATAACCATCCTCTCCTTGCAGGCTATTGCGGATCGGCTACACTCAAACCAGGGGAAGACGTAGGCCCGGCGAAGTGCGAGGGCTGGGCCTCTGCGTTAGTCGTAAACCTCTCTTGGGCCTTTTCATGTTGGATGGTTGCGTAGTGAGGCCATCATTCAAGTTGCCCCGCCACGACCGTGCCATCCATTCGTGTCTGATAGGGTGAAGGTGGGAGCCTCTCTCTATCGGCGCATCACTGGGAGGATTCTACATCATGCCACTAGCCAGCGAACTGGTTCAGTCCTGCACGTCGGTCTTCACGTTGCCGGAGCTGTACTCCCGTGTGCGGGATGTCGTGGACGATTCCAATTCGTCCACGGACGATGTTGCCAACATCCTGAAACTTGATCCGGCGCTCTCGGTGAGATTGCTCCGTATCGCCAACAGCCCTTCCGGTGGAGCTCCAAAACAAGTCGACACCATCTCTCGCGCAGTCAATCTGATCGGTGTTCAAGCGGTGAGGGATCTCGTGACAGAGACCACTATCGGCCAGACTTTTTCCGGGATGCTGCCTCAGTTCATGGATGCAGCCAGATTCTGGCGCAAGAGCCTATTCTGTGCGTTCGTCGCCGAAAGGATGGCAACGTCGTGTGGTGTCGACAACAGCGAGCGCTGCTTTGTCGAAGGCTTACTGCGTGACATCGGCCACTTCGTGCTGTACCAAACGGTGCCCCAGCGGGCGCAGTCTGCGCTGATTGAAGCAGGGTATCTCGAAGCCTCGCTGGCCGAGGTGGAGCAGTCCAACATCGGCTGTGACTTCGCCGAAGTCGGTGCTGAACTGATCTGGTCATGGAACATGCCGGTCCACATCGAACAGGCCGTCCGTTGCCAACTGAGTCCGAAAGATGCCGGTGAATTCGCCCTCGATGCGTCTATCGTCCACCTAACTGGTGTCGTCGCAGACAACGAAGAACTGGAGCCGAACGGCGCCGTGAGGTCTTGCCCTTCCACCCCTCCGCTGTTGCGGCCACACAGTTCGAGCCGGCCAACCTCCCGGCGTTGGTCGAAGAGGTTCGGGCTCAACTCCAGCACACTCTGTCGCTCATCTCCCCGCAGACGTTGGCGGCATAGCACGTCAAAGATTTGCTCGTGATTAAACCAAGGTTTCTGTCGGTCCATTAGATTCTTTGTGGGGGGTTCTGCGCTTGCCGGGAGGACGAGCAGACCTACAATTAACAACA
>JAAUPT010000371.1 GCA_012032965.1 Nitrospira sp. | reverse complement strand
AACTGATCGTTTTGCCACAATCAGCGGACGGAAGTAAGAAATAATTACTCCTCCGTCGCGCTGGATCAATTCCTGCATTTGCCCATAGATTGTCTTTAGAGCAGCCGGATCAGAGGCCGTGCGGGCGGCGCTTAAGAGAGACTCCATTTCCGGATTATTCCAATTGGCGTCATTGAAGAGACCTTCTGGATGGAAACCCTGCACCAGTTGAAAATCGGGATCAATGCGGGTCGGCACCACCGAAACATAGAAAGGGTGCTGACGATAATACTCGGCCCGTGTTTCGTTGTAGAAGTTCGAAAGGATGTGTGAGGAGATATCCGGGTTTCCCGCCCGGAGGAGGATATAGAATTCCAGAAGGCGGCCGGTTCGGCCGTTCCCATCACCGAACGGGTGAATCCACTCTAGGTACACATGCGTCACGATCGCTTGAATGACAGCGTCCTCGAAGGATTGGCTCCCCGAATCGAAGCAGAACTCTTTCTTCAGCCACTCACAGAATCGGTCAAACAAGCTCAGGGACGTCTTCGTGATTCGGGCACCGATAGGGCCCAACGAAGCGCTCGTCCTTCCTGAACTGGCCAGGAATCGCGTCGAAATGTTCTCCCAAGTCTTGTCCGATCTGCTTGTGAAACCGTCTAATAAGGCCGTCGGAGATCAGCTCGATTTGTCCCTTCATGACAACTTCGCCGAGAATCGAGTTCATCGCGTTCAGAACGTTTCGAACTTCGATTTCCTGATACTCCTTACTGGGAGGAAGAGACTGCCCTCTAACCACCTGGTTGATTTCATCGACGCTGAGGGTGTTCCCTTCGATCGCGGTCGTCGCCTGCGCTCCTTTCACCAAAGACACGTAGAGCAGACTTTTGTGGTGCTCGGGTCGTAGAGGTGTCTCACCGATCGCCGAAATGATCGCTGAACATTGCCCGAGTTCGTAGCGCACCTCGGGACGGATTTCCCAATGTCTTCGGAACTGAATATGGGGATAGTCTCTCATGGTCAGGCCTCCACAATGACAAAATCCCTATAGAATTTGACGCTCAATCTGTCAAGGAACGTTACCAATTACGGGTGGTATAAGTATATGGAAAAACATGGCTTTTGTGCATCTCCGCCAAGGCTGTGACTTGAATTTGGCCCGCATGAAGGCAGCGAAAGCTACCATCAATCGATCAGCGCCGCGATGTCCTGATTCCGCGTCGGCGGTCCCTTCCGTGCGTATGCATCGATCCGCCGCGGCGCCGCGAGTAGGACCGCGCCGGCTGCACTGTTGATCAGGTCGTCGTGGCCGCGCGGTGGGTGATCGATCGAGTCGCGCCCGCCTCGAGACGTCCGGCGGTCGAGGGCGAGCAGCTGCGCGAGCATTCGAGGATGGTCCAACGTAAGCGTCCAACCGACCACACCTTTCGGTAGCCAGCCTCGATCCGCAAGAATCGGGGTCGGAGGTTGGCGATGGCGAGATGGGGGAAGACCGGGAGCGCGCGAAGATGAGATGCGCACGGTACTGGGAAGGTGGGAGCGGAGCGGAATACCGTTGTCGCGCTTCGCCGATCGTGAAGGGATCGGTCGCAAGACGCTGTACCGTTGGCGGCGGCGCCTGGGAGTAGGCGGCGATCGTGTTCGTCGCGGCCGGCCACCGGTCGGCTCGGGTGGTGAGAATCGAAGCCGGTCGCAATCGGTGTCGATGTTCACCGAGGTGAGCACGGCTCTGGGTAAGGTTTCATCGTCGGCGACGAAGTTCGAGGTGATTCTCGGCGACGGTACGACGGTGCGGGTGCCCGCGCAGTTCGATCCTGGATCCCTGCGCGTTCTGCTTCAGACGTTGCGCGAATGCTGAGCCTGCCTCCGTCGGTGCGGGTGTTCGTTTGCATGGCACCGACCGACATGAGGAAGTCGTTCGACGGCCTGTGCGCGCTGGTGCAGTCGGTGTTGAAGCAGGACCCGTTCTCCGGCCATCTGTTCACCTTCGTGAACGGCGGCGCGACAAGGTGAAGATCCTGTATTGGGATCGGTCGGGATTCTTCCTGTTGTACAAGCGGCTGGAGGAGGGCACGTTCTGGATGCCCGAGTGTGAGGAGATCGGTGCACGAGAACTGATGATGGTGCTCGAGGGGATCGAAGTGTCGGAGGTGCGACAGCGGCGGCGGTATCAGCGCCGAACGTGAGAAGATTTTCTGCGCGTTCGTGCACTTTGTCGGCGTAGGAATCTTCATCGCCGCGGGCAGCTGTGCTATACACGATGGCGTTGTCGTTGTGGTGGTGAGGGAAGACGTGGAGACGCGGGAAACGACAGCGCCTCTTCCGCAGGATCTGGAGAGCGCGCACCGGCTGATCGCCAAGCTGCTGAGTAGTGAGGCTTCGCTGCGCGAGGAGCTCGATCAGTCGAGCAAGCGAGAGAAGATTCTACACGATTCGGGGACTCCTCAACTGGTGACACCAGCGCAACTCCTCAAGAACGCTCAACTTTGGTTCTGGTTCGGCCCGGAATTCTGTCTTAGGGCGGCAATTTCGTTGCTGGAACAGCATCGATAGCTCGCCGAAGCCAAGCGACCATTCCACCGCGCCGCTGAGATCTAGCGCCGACGAATCGACTTTGAGAGACGGTTGAGACGGTCGCTGCTACACCGGAGCCTACTGATTGTATCGCGGCCCCAGATCCGCCCAGCTCTTAGGATACTTTCCGCCCTTGTCGTCGTAGCGCAGCAGCGCGTCGACGTCCTGCTCCTTCTTCAACAGTGCGCCGACGAAGGGGATGTGCTGCTCGAGCTTGTCCATGCTGACGCCGGAACGGAGCAGGGCGCTGATCCAATCGATCAGCTCCGAGGTCGACGGCTTCTTGCGCAGCTCCGACCGCTCGCGCAGCCAGTAGAACTTGATCAGCACCTGGTCGAGTAGCTTGCTGTCGAGATGCGGGTGATGCACGTCGATGATCTTGCGCATGAGCGGCACGTCGGGGAAGTCGATGTAATAGAAGATGCAGCGGCGCAGGAATGCGTCGGGCAGCTCTTTTTCGTTGTTCGAGGTGATGAGGACGACGGGACGATGCGCGGCCACGATCTCTTCGCCCGTCTCGACGATGGTGAAGCGCATCTCGTCCAGCTCGCGAAGGAGGTCGTTGGGAAACTCGATGTCGGCTTTGTCGATCTCGTCGATCAGCAACACGTGACGATCCTGCGCGGCGAACACCCGGCCGAGCGGGCCGAGCTTGATGTAGTGGTTGATGTCGGCAACGTCTCCGGTGCCGAAGCGGCTG
>JAAUPT010000370.1 GCA_012032965.1 Nitrospira sp. | reverse complement strand
GATTGCCGAGGCGACTACCCTTGGAGCCACCGAATATTTAAAGAAACCCTTCTCACCGGACCATCTCCTCCGGACCGTCGCATCATTCGTGCCGAGACCACCCACTCAGCCCGGGCCTGGAATCGCGCACTCCCGATTAAACTTCGTCTCAGATTGACAATCTGAACACCCGCAACGAGGATATTGTCCGTGTCATCCACCCGATTGACAGTGAAGGGAGGCTGATTCGCTCCCTACGCAGGGTCCCATCCTTCGCTTGTTTGAGGCGATAGAATTCGAGTATACTACTCTGGACGCCTCACTGAGGAGGCGTCTTTTTTTGCCAGGGGAGATGCACCTTAACAATGTCCACGATTCGTGCGCCACATGACCGCCGGAACGATATCCGGAATATCGCCATCATCGCCCACGTCGACCACGGCAAGACAACCTTGGTCGATGCGGTGCTCCGCCAAACCCATGTTCACCGCAAGATCGACGATATGGGTGAACGCATCATGGACTCGATGGACCAAGAGCGGGAGCGCGGGATCACGATCCGCGCCAAAAACGCCAGCGTCATCTACAACGGCGTAAAGATCAATATTGTCGATACGCCGGGCCATGCCGATTTCGGCGGTGAAGTGGAACGCACGCTCCGCATGGTGGATGGTGTGTTGATTCTGGTTGACGCGAAAGAAGGCCCCATGCCGCAAACGACGTTCGTGTTGCGGAAAGCCTTAGCGCTTGGACACAAAGCCATCGTCGTCATCAATAAGATCGATCGGCCGGATGCGGTTATCGACGATGTGGTCAACCGAACCTTCGATCTCTTTGTCCACCTGGGAGCCACTGACGAACAACTCGATTTTCCGATCGTCTACACGTCGGCCATCAAAGGGATTGCCACGCTCGATGTCAATAAGCCAGGGACCGACATTGTCCCGCTGCTCGATACCGTCTTGGAGAAGATTCCTGCCCCAGCTATTCATGCCGACGCCCCGCTCCAAATCCTTGTCCTAGCTCTTGTGCAAGATCCCTATAAAGGCAAGATGGGGATCGGCAAGGTTCAGTCTGGTTCTATTGCTCGACGGCAGAATGTCATGGTGCTCGGCAAAAACGGTGCGCAGATTTCCGGCAAGGTCTCCGACCTCGCGGTGTATTCAGGTCTCGAACGAGCCGACACCGAACAGGCAGCGGCCGGCGAAATCGTCGCGGTGGCGGGACTCGATGACGTGAGTATCGGTGACACCATCGCCGACGCCGACACGCCGGTTGCCCTCCCGCGCGTGACCATCGATGAGCCGACGGTTCAGATGACGTTTTCCGTCAATAACAGCCCCTTCGCTGGACGGGAAGGAAAATTTCTGACGTCACGCCATTTGCGTGAACGCCTCTTTAAGGAACTCGAGACCAATGTGTCGCTGCGCGTGAATGAGACTGACAGCGCGGACCGCTTTCTCGTGGCGGGTCGAGGCGAACTCCATCTTTCCGTGTTGATCGAACAGATGCGACGGGAAGGATACGAGCTACAAGTCTCGCAACCGGAAGTCATTCTCCACCGTGAGGGCAGCGCCGTCATGGAGCCGTACGAGGAGTTGACCATCCAGGTGCCGGAGACCTATCAAGGCACGGTCATCGAGGAAATCGGGAAGCGCCGCGGTGAAATGCGCCACATGCGGCTCATCCATTCAGATGTCGGCACCAGTGAGATGCACCTCGAATACCATATTCCAACCCGTGGTATCATGGGGCTGAAAAACATGCTGCTGGCAAAAACCCGAGGAACCGTTATCATGCACCATGTTTTTACGGCGTACGAACCGGCCGAGGAACGAGACCTGATCGTGGCCCCGCACGGCTCACTAGTCGCCTACGAAGATGGTCAGAGCACGGGGTATGCCATCTTTATGACTCAGGAACGTGGCGCCATGTTCATCGGCCCAGGCGTCGAAGTCTACCGGGGTATGGTCGTGGGGCAAAACAGCCGCGACGAGGATCTCGATGTGAATGTGTGTAAGGAAAAGCATCTCTCTAATATGCGAGCTTCCGGATCCGATGAAGCATTGGTGCTCACGCCTCCGCGCGAAATGACGCTGGAATTCTCGTTGGAATATATCGGATCCGATGAGCTAGTCGAGGTTACGCCGCAGAACCTGCGTCTCCGAAAGCGCCTCTTAAACCCAGACGACCGCCGCAAGGCACGGAAAGCCGGGAAATAATCTCACCCGGTGTTCGTGAAATGTGAAGCGTCGTTCGCTTGCAAGACGGGCTTCACGAGGAACGAGATACGGACTCTGATATGAGAATTCGTAAGAAGACTCCTAAGCCGTCCGCTAAGCGTCCGCCTCTCTACTTTCTCGGTTATCGAGGTACCGCTCCCGCAACCGACGAGGTCAAAGCGGTCTATGACCGCGAGTATGGTGGCCCTCTGGTCATCCGTCATGAAGAGGGGTCAGCTGAATCCTGGCAGGCCACGCATGGCCCCTGGTCGGCCCATGTGGTGATGCCATTGCCGATGAGTCATGTCGCTGATGTCATGAAACAGCTGGCCTGGGAACACGAGATCGTGGGCGCGGTGGCCCCATCTCTTGCTTCCCCCCGGGACATGCCTGATATTATTCTGCTTGCGGCGCGCCTAGCCCGTTGCTTGACGCTGTTGTCGCAAGGCACGGCGTACGATGTCATCACGCAAGCGTACATCAATCCGTCGGATTGGCAGCAGCGCGCACTCGCGAGTTTTGTCTTGGACGACCATCTGTCGATCGTGCATGACGACGCGTCGCACGACGACCAGGTGTGGTCGTATTCGTTGGGGTTGAGCAAGTTCGGACTGGATGAGGTTGAACTATTCACTAATAAGGGACTTTCCGACAGCACCGCCAAAGAAGTCCTGTCAGCATCAGCCGGCGAGTTACTGCAGGTGGGACATTCTCCGAAAGTCGGAACATCGCTTGATCTTCCTCGGCTTGGTCGCTCGGTCCAGATCAGGAACTATCGGACTGCGGCACCTGCCGGACGGATGTTGGGATTCCGCGAGCTGAGAAATTCCTGATTTCCTCGTCTACTCAATGTGTTATCATCCCACATCCTGCGTCGGACCTTCATAGGCTGTTGACAAGCTTTTAAAACACAGGTTACAAAGTTTAAGCGTGTTAGGCAGTGGGGTCCTTCCCATTCAAGACCTCAGTCCAGCAATTACCCATACAGTTCTACAAGGAGGTTTGTGATGAGCGACGTAGCATCGGAAATCAAGACGGGCGACACAGCACCG
>JAAUPT010000035.1 GCA_012032965.1 Nitrospira sp. | reverse complement strand
CTCGTCTGAAGAAGCCAAGCTACTTGCTGTGATCGCGGAGGCCGAGCAGGGAGAAAGGACGAGCGCCGCTGACCTCCAGACCCAGGAAAAGTCGCAAATGAAAAGGCTGACAGCTTGCAGCATACCAGGTTCACTGAGATTCCAATACTCTTCACCTTGATTTAGTAGCATATCCGAGACTAATCTACGCGACTTTTCACTTCTGTTGGCACAGCAATAGAGAAGGGGTGGGGTGTTCCCTAGGTTATTCCTGTCACGTTCTTCGTATTGTCCATAAAGGTTCATGAAATCACGTTCATTCAGACATTCGATATGATGAACATGTTCATATGGGCGATCGTCCTTCTCCTGGTCGTACTGCTGATCGGATTCGTGCTGTACGTGCTCTTCCCCCGCACATATCAGTCTGCCGATTCTGTCGCCAATTCCTACGATGACTGGACGAATGACGGCATTCTCGAGTTCTACTGGGGCGAACATATTCATCTGGGACACTATGGCTCTCCACCCCGCAAAAGGATTTTCTCAACGCCAAGTCAGACTTTGTGCATGAAATGGTGCATTGGGGTGGGCTAGACACGCTTCCTTCCGGTACGATGGTGTTAGATGTGGGCTGTGGCATTGGCGGCAGTAGTCGCATTCTGGCGCGGGATTATGGATTTGCTGTCACAGGAATCACCATCAGCCCTCAGCAAGTCAGACGTGCTCAACAACTGACCTCTCCAGAGGTGAATGCCCACTTTCAGGTCGATGATGCGCTGGCACTGTCGTTCCCCGATGCCAGTTTTGATGTGGTCTGGTCGGTCGAGGCAGGACCGCACATGCCGGATAAGGCGCAATTTGCTCGAGAGCTTATGCGCGTTCTGAAACCGGGTGGGATTGTGGTCGTTGCCGATTGGAATCAGCGGGACGATCGCCAGGTTCCACTCAATGTTTGGGAAAAGCCAGTGATGCGGCAACTGCTGGATCAGTGGTCTCATCCAGCATTTTCCAGCATTGAAGGGTTTTCAGAATTACTGGAGGCAACTGGACTGGTGGCAGGTGAAGTCACCACAGCAGATTGGACTGCCGAAACCTTACCCTCATGGCTTGATTCCATCTGGCAGGGAATGGTCCGTCCAGCAGGGATTGTTCGGTTTGGCGTGGTCGGGTTGATTAAATCATTGCGGGAAGTGCCCACGTTCCTGTTAATGCGTCTGGCATTTGGGGCCGGGCTGTGTCGCTTTGGCATGTTTCGGGCAGTGCGTGCCAATGTCCCTACGAGCGAGATGTTGTCTCTGCAGCTGGATGACAGGCTTGTACGATCATGAGTGCCATTGATGCTCTAGCTATCCAGGCCAGTACCAGTGCCCTCGCGAAGTAACCTCTCGTATTTTCTTTCCTCCTGTTTCTGGTTGCTGCTCTAGGAGTTTTGCTAGGAGCCTTGATGGCAAATCAGTGTTTGACTGAAGCAAGCGTTTCCAAAAGGTTGCTGGACTCGTACGGAGATGAAGGACTATCGCCTGCCGTTGCAGACCCGGACGTTCCTGTTTGCCGAAGCGGCGGCATTCGCCATCGCTGCGCTCATTCATGCCGGTTTGCAAGCTGAAGAGTATGGGCATCGCGACGCGATCATCTTCGAAAGTGTGCTGGCAGGCATCTTGTTTCTCGGATATTCTCTGACCCTGTCACAATCCCTCCTGGACGAGGCGAATCGGTATCGCGTTTCAGGGGATCGCTCTGCTTGGAACGGTGGTCGGCCGCTTCAGCATAATCGTGGGTGCCGGTCTTATGACAGTCTTCGATCTTGTCTTTTACCGCGCGATCACCGCGATCCTACTCTGGGGCTTGATTGTGACGATCATTGGGCCGACCTTCAATGTCCTGAGTTTTACGCGTCGAGAGGAAGGGGCTAAAATCCACGATTAGTCGAAGATTAGGCAGGCATCAACGGATCTTTCACCCGCTGGACCTTGATCTCCCCAGCCCGCTTTTCTGCCTGCGCGAGATCGTGGGTCACTTGCATTCGGAGCCAGGTTTCAGCCCCACCTCCAAAAGCCTTTTCCAGCCGGATCGTCATTTCAGTGGAAATGGCTGCTCTGCCACTGACAAGATTATTCAGGGCCTGCCGCGTGACACGCAGTACCCGCCCTTGCATCTCCTTCTTCTACCCCCGTACAATAGTTTTTTGAAGCCTAACCCATTGGCTTTGCTGTCACTTTGGGCAACTTTGAAGGAAGGATCAGGGCGGCGTGAAGATCGAATATTCCAAGGGCGAACGGGCTTCCAAGGAGCTGATTCTCCTCAATCGGCAACAGTTCGAAGCCTCCAGTGGTCGGAAGATGAAGGTCATGCTGATCTTCCCACCCGATTGGTTTCCCTCGGAACCCTATCTGAGTCTTCCCTCCCTCACCGCTGTCCTCCGCCAGGCCGGCCATGCAGTCGTTCAAAAAGACATCAACTGTGAGATGTGGGATTGGTACTTCAGCGAGGACTTTTTGAAGAAGGTCCTGCGTCGGGTGCCGCAGCAACTCGACCGACTCCGCAAGCTCTCAAAGAAGCGGGAGCTGGATGCGAATGAGATGGACTTGCAGCTTGCTCTCTGCGACGTGACCCATCAACGGATGGCCAAGTTGATCCACAATGCTGAAGAGGCGAAGCGTATTATAAGAAGCGAACAGTTCTATGATATCGATAAGTTAGAGTGGTCTATTCAAGTCTTTCGTGAAGTAATGTCGGTGACCTCCATGGTTTATGCGCCGGCGCGGATCTGCATGCCACCGATGGAGACGGATCTGTCGTACAAAGTCTTTGTCTCGTCCGAGATCATGGATGCGGTGAACGATACCCAGGTGAATATCTACCGCGATGTGTTCGATCATTTGGTGAAGCCGATGATTGAAGCTGAACAGCCTGACGTCATCGGAATTTCAATCGTCCTGCAGCAACAGATGTTCTCGACGATGACGTTCTGTGCCCTCATCAAGCAACACTTCCCTCACATCCATATCACGATCGGCGGCAATACGGTGACGCGCCTGCGCGATGTGCTCCCTCAGTCGCCACTGTTCCAGTACTTCGACAGTGCGGTGGTCTATGAAGGGGAGACGGCGTTCGTACAGTTGGTCTCGGCAGTGGGGGCCAAACGGAGTCTGGCCGAGGTGCCGAACACTATCTATAAGGACGAGACGGGAGTTCATATGTCGCCGACGAGTTATGCAGAGGACCTGGCGACGCTCCCACCGCCGGACTTCGATGGGTTGCCATTGGAGAAGTATTTCGTGCCGACGAAGATTCTGCCCTATCTAGCGACGCGCGGCTGTTACTGGGGCCGTTGCGAGTTCTGCGATCACGGCGAGGGGTATACCGCCGGATACCGGTCGAAAAAGATTCAGGACATTCTCGCTGATATTCAGTTTCTGCGGGACAAGTACGGCACGCGACATTTTCACTTTACCGATGAGTCCTATCCCCCGGCTTTGTTCAGAAAACTTGCTCGCGGGTTGATCGAGAGCCAGATGGGGATCGTGTGGACGACCCACATGCGGTTTGAAAAGAGCCTGCTCGACCAACAAGTATGGCAGGATGCGAAAGAGTCCGGGTGCAAGTATCTCCACTTCGGCTACGAATCCGGCGTCGAGCGGGTACTGCAGTTGATGGACAAGGCTACGACGACAGAGATCATGACGAAGCACCTGCAGTTGACGGCCAACGCCGGTATCTGGAACCACTGCATGGGGTTCTTCGGGTTTCCCGGCGAGACAAAGGAAGAGGCCTGGCAATCCGTGGAGTTTTTGGAACAGAACAAGGACCATGTCCATTCACTGGGATTCGGCACGTTTGACTTGGGACGGCACAACCCGGTGGCGAAGCATCCGGACAGGTGGGGCGTGACGGCCTATAAGAATCCGGAGTGGGATCTGGCGTTGGACTATTACTATACCGTGAAGCACGGGATGAGCATCGAGGAGGCTGAGCGAGTCTTCGAACAATTTGAGCGACACCATAACCCCGGCTGGGATTTGCGCCTCTATATTCGGGAATATATCTTCCTCTACATTTCAAGATTTGGATTAGGAAAGCTGCAAGATCTCCAATATCAATCCGTAAAGACTGCTGGAGTGACGCCAACATTGGCTGGGAAAATGTGAAGTCTAGAATCAGCTAACGTTTGTCTCTGGTAGCTTGTCGGCGAGTGATAGTCAAACGACGAACGATGAGTAACTTGCTCCAAATAGACGGTCTCGCACCGCTGGCCAGCGATGCACGGACGAAGTCGAAGGTCATGCTCCTGTTCCCCCCTGAGTGGGTGCCGACGGCGCCCTACCTTGCCTTGCCTTCTCTGACGGCTGTGTTACGAGAAGCTGGACATTCGGTCATCCAACGCGACATCAATATCGCGATGTGGGATCACTTCTTCAGCATGGACTTCCTGATCTGGGTGAAGGCCCGGTTAGGGATGCAGCTGAAGGCGCTACAAGAGAAGGAGAAGGCTGGGATTCTGACTGAGCGCGACGCCGCTCATAAAGCGGTTGTGGAGCAGACCTACGACCTCGATGTATTTGATCTGGCGGAACGGGTAGAAGATGCCAAACGGATCGTGCGCGGCGAACGGTTCTATAAGGCAGAATTGCTCGAAGGAGCCCTCAACACATTCCGCGAGACCATGACCTATATCTCCGCTGCCTACTTTCCTGCCTCACTCGTGTTCTACCCGATGGAAAGCAACCTCGGCTATCGCCCGGGTGTCTCCACAGAAGTCTTTGACTGCCTTGATGATGAACACGTGAATGTGTATCGAGATCTCTGCAATCAGTTGGTCCTACCAGAAGTGGCGAAAGAAAGACCGGACGTGGTCGGCATTTCCATCGGGACACAGATGCAGCTGCTGGCTGGCTTGACCATTGCCAAGATGATCAAGGAGACGTTCCCAAGCATCCACATCGTGGTGGGCGGTAATATCATAACCCGGCTGCAGGAAGACCTCGTGCATCATGAGAGGTTTTTCATGGAAGTATTTGATTCATCAATACTCTATGAAGGCGAGCATGCACTGCTGTGGCTCATCGAGGCTCTGAATGGACAGCGCCAGCTTTCCTCCGTCCCCAACTTGATCTATCGAGATGAATCGGGTCTCCATCGGAACCTGGAGGTCTATACCGAGAAAACGACCGCGCTTCCCTTGCCGGATTGAGGGAATGCCGCTGGACCGCTACTTCGTCCCGGAACTCATCATTCCCTACTTGGCGACGCGAGGTTGCTACTGGGGGGCGCTGTACATTCTGCGACCATGGCCAGGGTTACTTCGATCAATATCGTGGGATGCCGGCTCAGCTGGTGATCGACCAGATCAAGGCCCTACGGGACAAGTACCATTGCCGTCACTTCTTGTTCAGCGATGAGTCCTATCCACCGGCGCTGTTCAAGAAAGTCTCCCAGCTGCTGGTCGATCAGAACGTTGGGATCAAGTGGACGACACTCATCCGGTTTGAAGAGACACTCCAAGATCAGGCGACGTGGGATCTTGCCGCTCAGGCCGGCTGTTGCACGCTCTACTATGGGATGGAGTCGGCCAATGAGCGTGTGTTGAATCTCATGGACAAGCACGCTCGGAAAAGCGTCATTGAGCGCAATCTCCAGATGGCATCCAAGGCGGGGATTTGGAACCATGTGATGGCGTTCTATGGATTTCCAGGGGAAACGCTCGAGGAAGCGATGGAACCCGGCAATTCGTCTTGGACAATCAGCCGGTCATTCATTCGCTTGAGCTTTTCTATTTTGTAGCGTACCGGCACACACCAATGGTGCGTCACCCGGAGAAATTCGGCATCACGATTCACAAGCAGGAGGAATACGATCTCCCGCTCGACTATTACTACACCTTGAATGATCCCAGCACGTTATCGTGCCTCGAGGCGATGCAACTCTGCGAAGAATTCTATGCGCGCGATTTTCATCCATGGGCCGTGCGCGTGAACTCACGCGAGCATGTCTTTCTGTACATTTCGAAGTTTGGGACAAACCAATTACCACAAATCTATGCCCAGCAGACGCAGCCTGTGGGATCTCCAGAGGGGGTCTCAGGGTTGGTGACGTGGCCAGTGGCGCAGTCTCACGGGGACGAAGGGATGTCACGTGTCACGAGCCACGATGTTGAGTGAAGGTGGAGGCTCAAAGATCGACGATCAGTGGGCGGTGTCATCAGGAACGAACACCGCGGACACCAGAGCATACGCGGCTTCGACAGTCCGAGTCATCTCTTCGGCTTTCTGGAACTGTTCCATATACTGCTTGGGGCTGTTTGTGAGACCGGCGTACCGTGACGGGTTCCAGTTGTAGAGCTGGACACGCTTTGCCCGTTCCAAATCTTGAGAGGTGAGAGGGAGCGTGAGGCCCAGCACTTCCAATGCATGGGCGATGTCCTGCTCGGTAATACGATCCATGACGCAAGTTTGACAAAGTAGGCTCCACCTGTCAAAGGATGTCGAGGATTTTCTTGAGCCATCGGTTCATTCGCGGATTCAGCTACAACACCAACGGGAAGAAAGATGACTGAAGAGCGCTCTCTGAAGTTCTACCAAGCCGACGTCTTCACTGGGCAACCGTTCGGCGGCAATCCGGTCGCCGTCTTTCCGGATGCGGAAGGACTGACCGACGACCAATTGCAACGGATTGCGCGGGAGATGAACCTCTCAGAGACCGTGTTTGTCTTTACACCAACTGATCCTGCTGCGGCTGCGCGGCTCCGTATCTTCACGCCAACACAGGAAATTCCATTCGCCGGTCATCCGGTGCTTGGCACGTTTACGTCCTTTCCCATCTTAAACGGATCTCGATACAAGATGGGATCACCCGTGTGATGCAGGAATGTAACATTGGCCTGTATCCCGTCGAAGTCCATGCCGATCAAGGGAGTGTGGTGCGAGTCGTGATGGCTCAACCCAAGCCAGAATTCCTGGATCCGATCGGGGCTATCGACGAACTCTATCTGATCGCTGCGGCGTTGGGCATACCCAAACACGTGATTGCCGACGCTAAATGGCCGCTCCAAGTCGTCTCAACTGGACTGCCGGTCTTGATCGTGCCGGTTCGGACATTGACGGCCGCACGGTCCATCACCCCTGATGCATCGGCCATTATCAAGATCTGCGAGCGATGTGGTGCCAATGGCATCATGGTCTTTACGACGGTGACGGTTGAGTCGTTTGCTTCCGTCCATGCAAGGATGTTCGCTCCGAAGATCGGCATCTTGGAGGATCCTGCGACTGGGAGTGCCGGTGGAGCGCTTGGGGCTTATCTCGTCCACAATGGTGTGGTTGAGGTGGGACCTACCACGGAGATCTTGATCGAGCAGGGATATGAGATCGACCGCCCATCTCGAATTCTTGTGCAGGTCAAGTCGGAAGACGATGTCATTCAAGGCGTGACGGTCGGCGGGCAATGTGTGATGGTCGTAGAGGGGGTGTTAAGGTTTTGAACCTGCGGGTCCTGTCAGCGAGGAGCCTGACCGTCCTCGCACCCCGACCGGTGTAGGACCCCCGCTGCGGGCGGTCAGGCATCCACCCCGCTGCCACCCGCAGATTCAAAACCTAGGGGTAAGGGAGCGTGAAAAGATGAAGGCGGTTTTGTTTCGTGAACATGGGGGGCCTGACAGGCTTACGTATGAAGAGCTGCCGATGCCGCAGCTCGACCCACAAGAGGTGCTGATCCGCGTGAAGGCCTGCGCGCTCAACCATCTGGATATTTGGGTCAGGCAGGGGAATCCTGCTTATTCCATTCCATTGCCTCACGTAGGAGGATCCGACGTTTCTGGCATTATTGAACAAGTCGGCACCCAAGTCGAAGGCGTCTCCATTGGCGCACGGGTCTTTGTGTCACCGGGAATCAGCTGTTGGCAATGTGAATACTGCTTGTCTGGCCGGGACAATCTGTGTCGGACCTACCATCTCCTTGGGACCAAAATGCATGGCGGCTATGCCGAGTATGTCAAGGTGCCGTTTCGCAATGTGCTCCCAATACCGGAAAATTTGACATTCGAACAGGCCGCGGCTTTTCCGCTCGTCTCTGTAACGGCATCGCATATGTTGTTGGCCTTAGCCGGTCTCCAGCCTGGCGAAACCGTGTCTCGTGATGGGGGGCGGGGAGTGGGGTCGGGATGATGGCTGTTCAACTGGCCAAATTGGCCGGGGCCCGCGTGCTGACCACAGTCGGCAGCGACGACAAGATTCCAAAGGGCGTGATCTTGGGAGCTGATGCGGTGATCAACCACGCTCGGGAAAAGATTTCGGAGCGTGTCCGGATGCTGACAGAAGGACGCGGTGTCGACGTGGTCATCGAACATATCGGTCCGGAGGTATGGGATAGCTGTCTGGACTCTCTCGCAAGAGGGGGACGCTTGATCACCTGTGGTGCGACCACCGGTGCCGATGTGAAGCTGAATCTGCGCGATCTCTACTCTCGTCAGTTAACAGTCAAGGGATCTTACATGGGCGCGCGCGGGGAGCTCGTGAAAGCCGCAGCACTCATGGGCCAGGGACGGCTGGTGGTCGTCATCGATCGCACATTTCCCCTTCAGGAGGCCCGCGCAGCTCAGGAATTGATGGTCAGCCGAAAGTTTTTCGGTAAGATAGTCCTTGCCTGTTAATTTGGTATCTTTTCGGCGTCTGTCAACTGATAGGGTTTCCCCCCCACGGCTTGTTTTGAGCCTCCTTGCCATTCTGTGCTACTCTGCGTTCAATCAAGCTGAGCGTGGCCAACGTTCTTCATGGAAGTCCATCCAAACTTTAAAGGAGGAAGCTATGTCCACTGTTGCGCAGATCACCACGAAACGTCCCAAATCGATCGGGCACAAGACCTCGATTGCCAGCGCAGCCAAGGCGATGCGTCAGGCACGTGTGGGCTCGTTACTCGTGAAGAAGGGCAAGCAATTCATCGGAGTCGTGACGGACACCGATATCGTACGGCGGGCCGTGGCCACGGGCAAGCCCCTCGGTAAGCTTACCGTGGAGAAGATCATGACGACTCCGATTTGCACGATCGAGGGGAATCAGTCTGTCGATGATGCGCAGGATATGATGGCTGACCTAGGCGTGCGCCACCTCGGAGTCACCAAGAACGGCGACATCACAGGGGTGGTATCTGTCCGTGACCTCTTATCGTTCTATAAGCGCTATGCCCAGTCGAAGATTTCGCAGGAAATGGGATATTCAGAACCAAAGATCTCTCAAGATTGAGGAAGGTGTGGAGCCATGAGTGCTGCGGTTCAGAAACTCAGCACTCAGTGCTTAAAACTCACCGGTTCACTTAGTGAGTTCTTCGACCAGATGACCTAGCTCAGGGAGAATCAGTTTTTCCATCGCGAGGCGAACGGCATTTTCCGAACCCGGCACAGAAAATAGTATGCGCCCCTTCACAATGCCCGCCGTCGCTCGACTCATCATTGCTGACGACCCAATCTCCTGATAGGTCAACACTCGAAAGATTTCTCCGAATCCGCTGAGCCGCTTCTCCAATATTCCGTCTACCGCTTCAAACGTCGAATCTCGACGGGAAATTCCTGTCCCACCGTTAACAATGATCGCCTGTATCGCATCGTTGGCGGTCCCTTGGGCGATTCGAAACAAGATCTGCCCAGGGTCGTCCTTGACCACGTGGTAGGTGACAATGGTGTGGTTTTTCCCTTCGAGGAGCTTCCGGATCAACTGGCCACTAGTGTCGGTTTCTGGCGTACGAGTATCACTACACGTAATCACCATGCACCCGATTGATGTGGGTGCCTGTGCTTTGTGCTCTTGATCCGTAGGATTATTCATAGTGTGCTAAGGTGCCGGAACGCCAGGTGATAAGTCAACCGCAATAAGAAATAACCTCTTTT
>JAAUPT010000034.1 GCA_012032965.1 Nitrospira sp. | reverse complement strand
ACCGAACACATACGGACTGAACAAGCGCTGCGCCTATCACAAAGGCCGGCTTGCCGGCATCCTAGACATCGCCGAGGACGCCATTATTGTGACGGAATATGACCGATCCATTACACTCTTTAACCAAGGAGCGGTGAAGCTGTTCGGTTATAATCCGGGCGAAGTACTAGGGAAACCAATTGATCTGTTGCTTCCCGAACGATTTTGGATCGATCATGAAGACCATGACGTGTTCACCAAAGCTCTTGATTCCGCTCGTCGCATGGCACAACGACGTGATGTGTTCGGCATGAAGAAGGATGGAAGTGAGTTCCCGCAGAGGCGAGCATGTCAAAGCTGATCGTCGGTAAGAGGATAACCTTTACCGTGATCGTGCGAGACATCACAGACCGGTTGAGAACGGAGCGGCAGCTGCAGTCATTGACCGCCGAATTGATGACGGCACAAGAAGAGGAACGTCGGCGCATTGCGCGCGAGCTCCACGACGACATTAACCAACGGCTGGCTTTGGTAGTCATTGAAATTGGAAACATGCTGTCCGATCCATCGACCATGACAACCCAAGTGAAGGGGACGATTCAGTCCGTAAGTCAACGGTTGGCACGGATCTCTGATGATGTTCGCCATATGGCATACCAATTCCATCCCTCCATCCTGGACGATCTGGGTCTCACCGCGGCGCTCAAGCACATGGCCGATGAATGGTCAAACAGGACAGGGATTAAGATAGTAATCGTCCAAGAAGAGACGGCTGATCTTTGCCACGCGATATCGCCAGTTGTCTTTATCGAGTTGCGCAGGAGAGTCTTGCCAACATCATGAAACATGCCAACGCCGCACGTGTGGAGCTCGAATTGACCTGTGACGACCAAGAGATTGCGCTATCGATCTACGACACCGGTGTCGGCTTCGATCTCAAGGACATTCAAGCTCGCCATCCCGGGTTGGGTCTGGTCAATATACGGGAGCGGGTGCGGTCCGTGCGAGGCCGATTAGACATCCAGTCTGAGCTAGGCCGAGGGACACGCATCGTTGTGACAATTCCATTCTCTGGAGCGCCACATGAAGAAACCACGAATTCTCTTGGCTGACGACCATACTTTTGTAATAGAAGGATTCAAGAAGTTGTTGGAAGACCATTGCGACATAGTCGGATCCGTAGAAGAGGGTCGCACTTTAATTGAAGCCACTATAAACCTCCAGCCTGACCTCGTGATATTAGACATTTCAATGCCTCGTCTGAACGGCATCGAGGCGGCGAAGAAACTCAAGAAGCAGGTCCCCGCAGTGAAACTGATTTTCGTCACGATGCATGCCGACATGGCCTATGTCGACGCAGCGTTCAGAGCAGGAGCGTCCGGCTATCTACTGAAACGATCGGCGGCCACTGAATTGATGCAGTCGGTGCAGTCCGTGATGAACAACAAGTTCTACGTGACCCCGCTTATTACGAAAGAAGTCGTGACTTCGTTCCTTAAGCCGACACAAACTCGTTTGGCCACGATCGACGACTTAACGACGAGGCAACACGAGATTCTGCAACTGGTTGCCGAGGGATTGTCCGCGAAAGAAATCGCCGACCAACTGAAGATTTCTCATCGTACCGTTGAGTTTCACAAGACCAAGATCATGGAACAACTCCACGTCCATACGACGACCGAGCTCGTCAAATACGCAATAGCGCATGGTTTAGTCACAGCCTCGTGATGCCTGCACGCACTACGGTAGTTAGTCCACCGAAACCTCGTAGTTTCTACAAACTCAGCCGGTAGTCTTTCTTTCCTCATCTCAATAGCACTCGGCTAAACTACGTCGTCGTGAATCGCGGCACCATCCAGGTCAGTGAAAAGTGTATCACCTGCTCTATCCGCGTCTTGAGGGCAAGGATCCCTTGACCGGGGGCGAGCCATGGAAACCCGCTGTATGGCGGCCTGTGTTGGCAAGATTCGGATGCAGAGCCTCATGCGCATCGGGGACGATGGGCTCTGGGCGGAAGATCGCTGGCACCCCCTGTACTACGCCATCCGGGTAGAGCAAGTGGCCTTGCCGCTCTATCCGCAATGGGGGACGGAGCCCAACGGCTTCTACATCCCCCCCCGGCACTCCCCGCGAGGGTATGCCCGGCAGATGTTCGGGCCCGGCGTCGATAATGCGATTGAAAAGTACCTGGTGCCCAGTCGCGAGTTGCTGGCCGTGCTCCAGCTCTGGCGAGCGAGCCAACAGATCGTGTTTCGCTATGACGTCATTCCAGGGCCTAAGGTGTTTGAAACCCAGATTCATGGCAAGCGGTTCGAGATGTATAACGATACGGTGTTAGGCTTCAACAAATCGGGCAAGGAAGTGGCCCGGGTGCAGGTTGAAGAGCCGATCTACATCAGGCCGGCGGAACGCGTCACCTGGTTATAAGCCTATACTAAGCCGCAGCTTTAAACGGGCGGATCTCTGAAAAAGGGATCCGCCCTTTTGCTCTTGCAGGCCCTCTGACCGTGTGCTACCAAGTCAATCCGACTGATGACGAACCTCTGGAACATGCCTTGGCTATCCCATGTTCATCCCACTGACATTGGAAAACCCATACGTACATCCATCGCACATCAGTAGAGCCATCTTATCCTTGACCATTAGTCTTTCGACTCAGCTCGTGCTGCATCTTCTGCGCACTTGACGAGATATCCTACCTCCAGTACAGTTTTCACAAGGGAAACCGCATACCCTAAGGTGAAGGAGCACTCGCGGCGTGACAGCCCATCCGCAGCAATCCATCCCATTTTCTGCCCAAGCTATTCCGTTCGATGAATTTCTCGCCTCTGGCAAACTCCCAGAAGGCTATCTTCCGAGTGAATATGTTGAGCAGCAGTTCGTTGAGAGACTCGTGCACTATATCCTGAGTGTTCCGGCTGGGAGTTATAGCATGGCCCAACTCAGCCAACTTCTTGAACAGCTCGATCCACGAGGGCAGGTCTTCTTCTTTAAGCGATTAAAAGAAACGAGTCCGGATTGCCTCAAAGATTTCGCACCTCTATACTATGGTTTCATGAACGAATTCCATTCTCTCCTCTTTACGTAGCCGGAAAAATACTCCTTGTCCCCTCACCAATCTCATGTATAATTACGACTCATCCTTAGGTAAAAGGAGCCTCATGAATCCATCGTTACAACGAGGAGTCACCAGTTTCTATAATCTGATCTACGAAGCCCAAACCTTTGCCACCGCAATGGCCAGAATCGATACGGCCGAGCAAGAGCATTATGCGGGTCGTATTGAAGGACTCAATTGGGTATTAGATCGATGTCAAGAATTGGAAGATATGGACACCAACCTCACCCCATCCTCCCTTCAGAGAATATTGGGAGAGGTGAAATCCGATCTGGAACATGAACTCTCTGTTCAGCGTAGAGAAAAGGGCCGCCGTGCGGATGGCCGTGAGGAAGCACTCAATTGTGGCAGACTACCTCTCCAGCCTGATCACCGCAACAGAGATCGAATCCGCCAAGACGCCCGTCTGAAGAAATCCGACCGAGTCGCTATCGTTCTTCAGGCAAGATCATTCAGGAGCCACCTGCAAGGTTGCTGCTTGTGGATTGGCAAGTGGCTACTGAGCCGTGATAAGTCGTGGTACCACACAGATCGTCCAATCGCTTGACGCTCAACAGACCATCCCCATAAAATTAGCCATGCTCCCATCTCGACGGAGACCCTCCACCATAGATACCGGTCAGCGAATCAATACCAGTCGACAACAACCGTCCGCAGATCAGGTTCAACCGCAATTTGACTCTCTTAAAGCGTCCCTCCTGTTCTGCCCACGCTGCCAGATTGCAACGCCGACGAGGGAACGCCTCCTTCTGGTTTTGCCCAGTGGAAATCTGTACGAATACCTCTGTGCCCACTGTGGAACATCCACAGGATCCAAAACAGAAAATCCAGCCAAGCCGATCCAAATCATTGGACCCTAACTACGGTGCCCAGTGGTCAAGGTTCCAGGACTAGACAGGGCCGTCTGGCAGGTCTAGATTGACTCAACAATCGAATCGATTCAGTGTGCAAGAGAAGGAGAGAAGAAAAATGAATGGCCTTAGTTGGCTGGCAGGATTTGGTCCATAGGAATGCCCTCTTCGATAAGCATGACAGGAATACGATCACGGATAGGATACAGAACCTTTTGATCTTCGCGAATAAGGCCCCCCTCTATCTGTCCGATCAACAGCCTGTTAGCCTTATTTCGAACATGGCCCTTTCCAAGCGCAGCATTCACCTTCTGAATTAGACCAGCATCAGCGAGACTCACGGCCTGTTTGGTCTCAGGACAACACAAGATAGCAAGAAGATCCGGATCCAAACTCATGGCTTGTAGACATCCAATCGAGTAATCTCTCACAGGATAATTCATCCGCTCAGAGAGCGCAAGGCATTCCTAGCGACTCCTATTAGGCGATCGGATCTGTTACACTCACTGAGTACATACCAGAGCTATTCATCATGTTCACCGCATTCTGGAAAACCTGCGCAGCTGGTCTGGTCGTACTAATTCCGGCCTCTGCGACCTTCTTAATCCTCTCCACCCTATTTACGACTCTCGACGGTCTTGTAGGCCGGTACATGTATTATACTGTTCCCGGGCTTGGCCTCTTGCTGTTGGTGCTCCTCATCATTCTCGCGGGCATCTGCCTCGATCATGTCGCTGGACAGGATATCTTGACACGCATAGAACGGCGACTTGAGAAAATCCCTCTCGTGCAGAGCATCTACCGTACCTTGAAGGGCATGACGGACATTCTGAACTTTCGATCTCGCTTTGGCCAAAGTAAGGTTGTCGCCTTTCCGTTCCCTCGTGACGGCTGTTGGGCATTAGGATTTGTTATGGGAATCGCTCCACCCTCCATTCAGGTCGTCCCCTCTCAGACCTTGTTCATGGTCTTCGTCCCCACCGCTATCCATCCCTTTACAGGCTTTCTGGCGTTACTCCCAGAACAAGTGCTTCGCCCCGTTAATCTTCCCGTCGAAGACGCAATGAAAATGGAGTTCTCCGCTGGATTCTATCGCCCCAAGCCCGGGTGGCTTAACCCACCGAACCAACAGTCAGTGTAACGTCTCATGCTTGACACCATCCGTATCCGACGCGCGGAACCAGACGATACGAACACGATCACAGCGTTCAATACCGCCATGGCCTTCGAAACCGAGCATCGCCATCTAGATCAGACCAGATTACGAGAGGGAATCCGCTCCCTATTATCACACCCCGAGTATGGCTTTTATATCATCGCCGAGCATTCACGTCATGATGTGAACCAACCCATCGGGCAGCTCATGATCACGTTCGAATGGAGTGATTGGAGGAACGGGGTATTTTGGTGGATCCAGAGTGTGTACGTTGTCCCGGAGCAACGCGGTCGGGGAGTCTATCAAGCCATGCATCAGTATATTCTCGCCCAATCCAGCGAAGATCAGCGTGTCTGTGGCATCCGCTTGTATGTCGCAAGAGACAACCGGCGAGCGCACACGGTCTACCAACGGGTTGGTCTACTCCCTTCTCCGTATGAACTCTATGAACAGGACTTTGTGCATGGACCAGAATCATTCAAGCGAGAAACGAGGCATCACCATGAAAACTAACCGCTATATACTTCTACTCCTGCTGACCGTGGCCCTCTTCCAAGGGTGTGCGTTCAGTCGAGGGACCGTCGGAGACACCATCACCCCGGAAGCCGTTGCCGCGATTCATCAGGGGAGTACCACGAGAACAGAACTTCTTCATCTCCTCGGTGCCCCAGATCGCCTCTTTCAACTGAATGGTCGAGACGTCTTACACTACTATCGATACGACGCCAAAGCAGGAAGTCTCCTGCTGATCCTTCTGAATTTCACTCGACTTTCGATCAAAAGCGACGATTTGTTCGTCGTCCTGAATAAAGAGGGAGTTGTCGAAGACATCATTTCATCGACACGTACCAATGGTTTAAAGTTCCGCTTCTGGCCATTCGGAGAGTGACGAAACCGCCATGTGTAAGAGAGCGACATTCTGGATCGCGATGGCAGTAATCTGTTTGCCCTTCCAGGGCTGTAACGTGGTGAGGATCTCCTTGAACACGACACTCACCCCACAGGACGTCGCATTCATCGTTCCAGGAGAAACCACACTCACCGATGTGGTGACGAAGCTCGGGGCACCCGATACCCTCACAGAATCCGAAGCAGGAATTCTGGCTACCTATCGTTTTATGAATCTCAAATATTCACGGGTCAATTTTGGGTGGGTAGCGAAGCCCTGGACACCTGTCGATCCTGATTTGATCTTTTCCCGAACCGGACTAGCGGTGGACGCATTTCAAGTCGCTTTCGATCTCAGCTGGGTCGTCCGACATCATGCCTTTCAGCGAAAACTTTCGCCGTCGCCGTTCTACCCCTATCCCTTCTAATTAAGGTCTTCTTTCGCGTATGAATTGCCGCCTGTCGCCAGCGCAGTTATAATGGCGCGACATGAAACCAGAAAATCCCACTCCGCCGTCCAACTTACTCGGAGCCGCAGACTCGTCTTCGTATATTCCGGCGGATAAAGATACGGAGTTTCTCCAGCGAGACGAATTACGTCCGATTCGAATTGGGCTCGAGCTGCTCAAGCCCGAGCTGATTCAGCGCGAAGAGGGGATTCAATCCACGATCGTCGTCTTTGGCAGTGCAAGGCTTCACGAGCCGTCCGCTGCCGGACACATGCTCACCTTGGCAGAAGCGGAGGCCGCTCGGGCTCCTGACGATCCTAGCCAGCAACAAAAAGTGGCGATCGCCCGTCGGCAAATGGATCTCGCCAAGTATTATGACGTGGCACGCGAATTCAGCCGGCTCGTCTCATCGAGCTGCCAAATCGATGGACATTGCGATTACGTTATTGTGACCGGAGGCGGACCGGGGATTATGGAGGCTGCAAATCGAGGGGCGGCCGATGTGAACGCTAAATCCATCGGACTGAACATCACCTTGCCGCACGAACAATACCCTAATAGCTACATCACGCCAAGCCTCAGTTTTCAATTTCGCTATTTTGCGATCAGAAAAATGCACTTCCTCATTCGGGCAAAAGCACTCGTGGCATTTCCCGGCGGGTTCGGTACGCTGGACGAGTTGTTTGAGACCTTGACGCTGCTTCAGACGGGAAAAACGGAGAGCGTCCTGGTCGTCCTAGTCGGACGACAATTCTGGGATCGTCTGATTAACTGGGAACTCCTCGTCGAGTGTGGCCTGATTTCGCAGCACGACCTTGAGCTCTTTCATTACGCCGAAACGGCCAAGGAAGTTTGGGACATCATTGTCCGTCACAACGGAATGCAAACAAAATGAAACTCTCATTTCATGGGGCAGCGCGTTCAGTCACAGGGAGTCGACATATCCTGGAAGTGCCAGGCTTCCGGCTCCTTCTCGATTGTGGGATGTTTCAGGGTCGCCGGGACGAAGCCGTTCGGAAGAATCGAGACCTGGGGTTTCCACCAAAGTCGATTGGGGCGGTCTTGCTGTCGCATGCCCACATCGACCACTCGGGCGCATTGCCCGTTTTGCCACGACAGGGCTTTGCTGGGAAAGTCTATCTCACCAGGGCCTCGGCGGATCTTGCGGGGATCATGTTGGAGGATTCCGCTCGGGTGCAGCAATACGACTGCCGTTATGTCAATAAGCAAGAGCGAAGACGGGGGAGGACCTGTGTCCAACCTTTCTACAACAGCGACGATGTCCGGAAGATTCTGAAACGATTTGATGGTGAGCGCTATGGAGATCACGTCAAGATCGCACCACGACTCACGGCGTCGTTTCATGATGCGGGTCATATTTTAGGATCGGCCGCGGTCCGCGTGAAGTACAGCGCGCGTGGCAACACGACCACCGTCCTGTTCAGCGGAGATCTAGGACGAGCCCATATGCCGATCCTGCGCGATCCGGAAGCTCCGCCTCCCTGTGATGTCCTCATTCTGGAATCCACCTACGGCGATCGGCTTCATGAGCAGCTCGGCGAGGAAATGAAAAAGAAAGCGCAAGACCTACTCCGCCATGCTCGCACACATAAGAGCAAGATTATCGTCCCCGCATTTGCGGTGGGACGCACACAGGAATTAGTGATGCGTATCAAAGAGCTGGTTGGAGAAGGTCGTGTGGACCCCATTCCGATCTATATCGACTCGCCACTCGCCGGGAAAGCGACAGACGTGTTCAAACGACATCCTGAATGTTACGACGACGAGACCTTCAAGACCTTCTCCGATGCCGGAGATGTCTTTGCCTCTCGCTATATTCACTTTGTATCCTCACCGGAAGAGAGTAAGCGCCTGAACGCAATGCGCGGCCCCTGTGTCATCATTTCATCCTCCGGCATGTGTGAAGGGGGCCGGATTCTGCACCACCTCAAGCATGCCATTCAGGACGAGTCCAACGTGATCGTGATCGTCGGCTTTCAAGCTGAACATACGCTGGGACGTAAGCTCGTCGAAGGCTGGGATGTGGTTCCGATTTTCGGAGTGCCCACGCAAAGACGTGCGCAAGTCGTCAAGTTCAACGGCATGTCGGCCCATGCAGACCGTAACGATCTGTTGGCCTACGTGCGAGCCATCGATCCCTTGCCGAGCAAGATCTTCGTTGTCCATGGTGAGGAGAAGCAGGCCCTCTCATTGGGAACCGCCATCCAGACGCAACATCCGCAGATCGATGTCCGGATTCCCCATCACGGCAGCACGCATGAAATTTAGATCCCTTCCATTTATGACGGCTACCGGGCGCAGAGAGGCTCGGCTGCTGGTGCTCGCGTGCTTGGTCATATGGCTGTCCGGTTGATGTTTCACCCGCGGCAGCTGAACCGGAGCAAGAGCGCAAACGCATAAGGGACCTTGGCATCGTGATCGGACAGTATTCGCCAGCCCCTCTCAATGCCATCACCGACGTGGCAGGGGTCAAAGTCGGCCACACGACACTCATCTCCGGTGACGGGAACCTGAAGCCAGGGGAAGGGCCCATTCGCACGGGCGTCACCGTGGTCATTCCGCGTGACGACGTCTGGCACAAGAAAGTCCCAGCCGGGGCCTTTGTCCTGAACGGTACCGGGGAGATGACCGGCCTCGCATGGGTGGCAGAATCTGGATTTCTGGAGTATCCCATCGTCCTCACCAACACGCTCAATGTCCCCCGCGTGGCAAACGGCGTCATGAGCTGGATGATCCGGCAGCATCCGAAGATTGGCGTCACGGAGACACGCTGACCCCTGTCGTGGCGGAGTGCGACGACAGCCGTTTGAATGACAGTCAGGGGCGGCACGTCTCCGAGCAGGATGTTATCGCTGCGCTCGATGGCGCGACGAGCGGCCCAGTCAAGGAAGGCACCGTCGGTGCCGGGACCGGCATGATCTCGTACGGATTCAAAGGCGGCATCGGCACCGCCTCCAGAAAGCTTCCCGAGAGCCAAGGAACCTACACTGTCGGTGTTTTCGTCAACGCGAACCATGGCCGTAGGCCGGAGCTTGTTGTGAACGGCGTACCAGTCGGCAAGTTGTACGAACCACCGGTCCAGGTCTCGGAAACGCTATCGCCCGGCCAGAGTGAAGGGTCGATCATCGTGCTCATCGCCACCGACGCACCGCTCGATGGCCGCCAGCTCACGCGGCTTGCCAAACGTGCCGCACTGGGACTAGCCCGCACCGGCTCTACTGCCCGCCATGGCAGCGGCGATTTCATGCTGGCCTTCTCCACGGCCAACGTCATTCCGCACTATCCCAAGGAACCAACCTACAATCTGACTCATCTTGCCGACACGCATCTCAACCCGCTGTTTACGGCAGCCGCCAAGCGACCGAGGAGGCGATCCTGAACGCGCTGACGACCGCCTCGACTGTGATTGACGTGACGGCCATCG
>JAAUPT010000369.1 GCA_012032965.1 Nitrospira sp. | reverse complement strand
ATAATCAAGTGAAACATACCCAAAAACGGCATCTTCCAAAAAAGTGGCATCGTCGCAATCAAAAGAAAAAAAACCTGCGGCACAATCGAATTGATTTAGCACTGGGCCTTGAGTTATGACAGAAAATTTTTTGTTGTAGAAAGGGGCAAATGATATTTCATCTGGATACCACTGAGTATTGTTGTACAAATGATGGTAGGACAATGAAGGATATTCCCCCAAATGCGGTTCGTATTTGTTGTTCCAGTCAAAAGGGTTGTCTGCAAAAGGAGCAGTGATATTTTGGGGAATAGTGTCGAGAGAAAAACCGTTCAACTGCTCTGAAAAAGGATTTTCTGCTCCCGGCCAACTGAAAATCGAAGGAATCATCACGTCAATATCCCCGTCCTCTTCAAAGTCTTGAATGTGCTGTTCGATTTCCTCCTTCGTCACTTTCCAAACACCCGCCGAGTTTGGCACGTTTCGGAAGCCACCCCGAAAATCGCTCAATGCCGTGTCCAGTTTCTGAATGGCTAAATGCAGATTTCCTGCGGGGTCAATGCCGCCCATCCAGATAGAAATTTCTTTGACAGTAGAGATGAGCGAATCACCGTCGCCATCTTCATTTGGCACCAAAAAATCAGTGACAAGCGCGCCGTTGCCATTGATTTTTGCTGACACCCTCCCCGTCCCAATCCACGCATGGTCAGGCAAAGGAGTTTGAGCGACAACCTTTTCAGAAAAAAAGGAAAGAAGGGCGGCGGCAAATAAGATTGAGCGCATGGTGCTGATTTTTCAGCCAAAATACGGCGCTCAGATGGACGGGCGTAAACTCTTTTCCCAAAAAGTCAGGTTTCCGGACGCAGTTCAACAGCCGTCGCCGCCTCCTCAATCGGCTTCACCCTTCCCGCCAGCCAAATGCTCGCCGCAATCAGCAAAATGGAAAAATAACCCACCCACGCATAGTGTTCGATGCGCCCATCGGCAGATTTCTGCACAATCGCCCCGCCAATCATCGCGGCGAAGCCCGTCGCCAACTGCTGCATGGACGAATTGATGCTCATAAACCCGCCCCTTTGCTGCGGGGTCACCACGCCCGACACAATGGCCTGCACCGGAATCATGCGCCCGTTGACGACGATAAAAAACACCCCAGAAATCATCAGCACCGCCCAAAGCGGCATCGGCCAGAGGTTGGTGATGAGCCAAACGGGGATGAGCGACAGCAACGCAAACGCCACAAACACAGGGTATTTGCCGCGCCGGTCGGCGAGTTTGCCCACCTGCGGCGAGGTGAAAATCGTGAGCGCCCCGCCCACGAGGTAAATCAGGAAAATGTTGTTTTCGCTGTAACCCACATTGCTCACCAGCGAGGGCGCGATAAACGGAATGATGGCAAAATGCCCCATCATCAGCACGATGGACATTTCGTTCTGCCGTCGATACAGCAAGGGATGTCGTCGTCCTATTGAGCCGCACTACCATTTTGCGGCGGACGCACCGTCGCAGGATGGTACATCAGACTGACATAATCCTTGAGCATACGCGTGGTACAGAACTGAGGCGGGACGGTGCGTATGCAGTCTTTGACCATTTGGAGCCAGCCTCGAGGAATATCGTCTTGATCGCGCTGGTAGAATAACGGGACGACCTCTTGTTCCAACAGACGATAGAGCTGCTCCGCGTCATGATGATCTTGAGCCTGCGCGTCGGCAGGCTCACTTAACGGTTGGATTCCCCACCCGTTGGCTCCATTGTACCCCTCGACCCACCATCCATCCAGAACGCTCAGATTCAGCACGCCGTTCAGCGCGGCTTTCATCCCGCTGGTGCCGCTGGCCTCCATGGGGAAACGAGGCGTATTCAACCAAATGTCGACGCCTTGGACGAGATACTTCGCCATATGCATCTCATAATCTTCAAGGAATGCGATACGGCCTCCCAGTTTATGGTCATGGCAGAAATTCAGCACTTCGTGAATGAAGTACCGACCCGGCTCATCGGCGGGATGGGCCTTGCCGGCGAAGATGAGCTGGACCGGACGCCAGCGGTCTTGAAGCAGAGCCTTCAATCGTTCCAAGTCTCTAAAGAGCAAGGTGGCCCGTTTGTAGGTTGCGAACCGTCGGCCAAACCCGATCGTCAATGCTTCGGGGTCCAGGAGGGTTCCACGGGTGAGCACTTGCGATGGTTGGAGATGTCCCTGGATCCATCCGTTTCTGGATCGTTCACGGATGAAGCCCATCAGTTTCCGCTTCATCGCCTGTCGAACCGCCCACAACTCATGGTCGGCACATTCAGCACGCGCTGCCACATGGCTGGATCATCGCAGGTCTGGGTCCAGGTTGGACTCAGAGATTTGCCGTACAAGTGGTGGAGTTCCGGCGAAATCCAAGTCGGCACATGAATGCCGTTGGTCACACTCCGGATGGGGATCTGGTCGGTCGGCAATCCCGGCCAGAAGTGTTGCCACATTTCTCGTGTCACACGGCCATGCTCGCGGCTGACGCCGTTGACGTGGGCCGACAGGCGCATGACGAGCGCCGTCATATTGAAGCCATATCCGCCTGATTCGGGAGTTTCGCCGAGGCGGAGAAACTCGTCGCGCGAGAGCCCGAGTTGTTCCCAATACCCGGCAAAGTAGCGATCCATCAGATGGTGTGGGAACACATCGTGCCCGGCCGGCACAGGGGTGTGCGTCGTGAACACAGTGCTCTGACGGACAAGTTCGCTTGCTTCCGCATGGGATGAGCCTTTTTGAAGTAACTCGCGTACCCGCTCCAAGGTCAGGAACGCGGAGTGGCCTTCATTGGCATGCCACACCGATGGTGAGATACCGAGCGAGCGCAGCATGCGCACTCCGCCGATCCCCAACAAGATTTCCTGACAGAGCCGCATTTCTTGATCGCCACCGTACAACCGGGCGGAAAGGGCACGGTCCTCCGGGCTGTTTTCCGGCACATCTGTATCGATCAGATACAGCGGGATGCGACCAGCCAACACCTTCCAGACCGCCGCCGTCACGCGACGACCGCCCATGTCGACGACGAATTGGTACGGTTCCCCCGATGGAGTCCGGGCCAAATTGACCGGAGACTCGTCGCGATTGAACGGCGCATAGGCCGCTTCTTGCCATCCTTCGGGTGTGATGCGTTGACGGAAATAACCTTGCGGGTACATAAACCCGACGCCGACCAGCGGGAGACCCAGGTCGCTCGCCTCTTTACAGTGGTCTCCGGCTAGAATTCCGAGGCCACCGCTATAAATGGGCACGGAGGCATGTAACCCAAATTCCGCTGAAAAGTAGGCGATCGTC
>JAAUPT010000368.1 GCA_012032965.1 Nitrospira sp. | reverse complement strand
ATCGTGTTCGGAGCCGTCGGCACGGCCGGGCAACGATGTACAACGACGCGACGGCTGATCGTCCATGAGTCACGCTACGAGGAATTGGTCGGCAGGCTCGTGAAGGCCTATGCCCAAGTGCAGATCGGCAATCCCTTGGAAAAAGAAGTGCTCATGGGACCGCTCATTGACCAGGTGGCTGTGGAAGGGTATCGCTCCGCACTCGACGAGATTAAAAAAGAAGGTGGTGAAATCCTGTATGGTGGGCATGTGCTGAATCGCCCCGGCTATTTTGTCGAACCGACGCTCGTGCGGGCCCAGAATCGATGGCCCATGGTGCAGCGTGAAACGTTTGCACCGATCCTGTATGCCATGCCGTTCCAAACCATGGACGAAGCCATTGCGATGCAGAATGATGTCCCACAAGGCCTCTCCTCCGCCATATTTTCGAACGATGTGCGCCATGGTGAGCAATTCGTGTCTGCCGCAGGAAGCGATTGCGGCATCGCCAACGTCAATATTGGAACGTCCGGCGCCGAGATCGGGGGCGCCTTCGGTGGAGAAAAGGAAACAGGCGGAGGTCGCGAAGCAGGATCCGATTCCTGGAAAGCCTATATGCGTCGCCAAACCAATACAGTCAATTGGGGAAGGGAATTGCCCCTTGCCCAAGGTATCAAGTTTGGATCTTGAAGGGGACGACCATGGATCAAGCCCAAGCACTGGATGATCTTCTAGACCGAATGGTTGTTGATTATGTTGAGCACAACCGGGCTGCGGTTGTCCTGAAAACGATGCTCGATGAGTCTGGTGTGGGATTCTCGCCGGTCATGGACCATGTCACGATTCGTACGCTGGATATTGACAGCGGAGCCAAACCGTTCGTGAGGCTGGGCTATGCGTACGATGAAACCCTTGAATACGACGACTGGTATGCCAAGGTCTACCGCAAGGTTGGCTACCCTGCCCTCTTCGTCGACCAGGCGTATCCCGATGGACGAGGGAAAACCAGTATCATCCCTGGTTGGGTCAATAAGTTTGGTGACAAGGTCTTCCACCACGTCGCTGTTCGGGTCGAAGATATCGAACACGCTGTGGCTCGGCTGCAGGGGAAAAGGGGTGGTATTTGCCGGAAGAATCGTTGGAGATCCCGGCGGGTCACTCAGGCAGATTTTCTCAGCGCCAGAAACGATCGACGGACAGCCATTCTCCGTCCTGGAGCTGGCCGAACGGCACCGAGGTTATCAAGGGTTCTTACCTCCGCAGGCCGACAGCCTTATGAAATCTTCTACCGGTCGGTAGCCATCCACGCGACTTCCAGCTTCTCATGAAAGCACCTGTCAGAGTTTTTACCAAACTACCTTGTCACGTCCACGGAATAGATCACGGTGGATCATGTTGGCGGCGATGCTCACCCCATGTCTTGCAGGACATGATCGGGGTTACGATCACGGGCGATGGTCTTCATCAGCTGATCACCAAAGAGGACGACAATCCGATCGCGATGGTCTTTGACAATCATCGAGGCTGACGGAGATTTAAACGTCGAAGGATCTCCCTCCAACCATGCGCTACAGGTAAAGGGCAGCGCATCTAAGATGGTTTCGACACGATATTCCTGACGAAGCCGATACTGGAGCACTTCAAACTGAAGGCGACCCACCGCAGCAATCAAGACTTCCTGATCGGTGAGACTTCGCATGATCTGGACCGTTCCCTCTTGCGCCATCTGGGATAAGCCTTTGTCGAACGCTTTGCGCTTGCCGACATCCGTCGGCCTTAGACGTGCAAAGATTTCCGGTTGAAATTGTGGAAGCGGTTTAAAATTGAAGCCTCCCGTCACTGAAACCGTGTCACCGATGGCAAACGCGCCGGGATTAATGATTCCGACGATATCGCCAGGGTAGGCCTCTTCAACCGTGCTCCGCTCCTGTGCCACCAGACTATGCGGCCTCGCTAAGCGAATATCGCGATTCAGCCGGTGATGCTTCACGACTAAATCCCGTTCAAAGCGGCCGGAGCAGATCCGAAGAAATGCGGTGCTGTCACGATGCTTAGGGTTCATATTGGCTTGAAGCTTAAAGACATAGGCACTGAATGGCATATCGATAGGATCGACGGATAGCTCAGTTCCATCATTGCCGTCAGCCGTTCTGGAGCCTGGGCTTGGGGCCAAGTCGACGAACGCATCGAGAAAGCTCTCGATTCCAAAGTTTGTAAGGGCCGAGGCAAAAAAGACAGGAGTGACTTCACCCTGAAGAAACTGCTCGCGAGTGAAGGTATTCCCGGCGATCTCCAACAACTCCAAATCGTGCAGAACTTCTGCCATGGTCTCCTGTGACACTCGACTGGTTGAGTTGAGCTCTGCCAACGCCACCCGATCCGTCTCAACCTTCGTTGCCCCGCCTCGCATGGTTCTGCTGAAGAGCTGCACCTGGTTATCGGCACGGGTCACAATACCCACAAAATCACTCCCGGACCCGATGGGCCAGTTGATGGCGCTTGCGTGAATATCCAACGCCTGCTCCACCTCAGTCATTAAGTCAAGGGGTGGACGACCGGGAAGATCCATCTTATTGATTAAGGTCAGGACTGGAATCCGACGTAGACGGCACACAGCAAACAGTTTTCGCGTCTGCGCTTCCACGCCCTTGGCGGCATCGATGACCATGATGGCGCTGTCGGCTGCTGTTAGGGTGCGATAGGTATCTTCGGAAAAGTCTTGGTGGCCTGGAGTATCGAGCAAGTTGATGACGGCGCCTTTATATGGAAACTGCATGGCAGAGGCCGTAATCGAAATCCCACGCTCCTGCTCCATTCCCATCCAATCCGAGGCCGTCGCTTTGCCACCCTTGCGTCCCCGTACCATCCCGGCGGTTCGAATTAATCCAGAATAGAGAAGCAACTTTTCGGTCAACGTGGTCTTGCCTGCATCAGGGTGACTGATGATCGCAAACGTCCTCCTTCGGGCAATGGCCGCAGTCAGTTCGCTCGCGAAAGTGGTGTCAGCCCTCATGATGAAGAAGCAGCATAGCACATTTGTGTTGGTAGAAAAGGCTCTTCACAGAGAAGATCAGTCCGCAACGTACTCGTACCCAGCGCGATTCAAGGCACGGCGGACAGCGCTATGAACAGCTGGAGTATCGGCATGCGGCAAGACGGATAGGTTCGGGGCAGCACGGAGTTTAGCCAGCAGTTGCTCAATCTCATCACCGGCAAATTTGTCGCAGGTCTCGTATAGCCCATCAGGCCCCTCCTCGACTAGGTTATGCGTGTCTAAGATCTTCCGTAGCGTGATAATAAGACCTGCGGTTCGG
>JAAUPT010000033.1 GCA_012032965.1 Nitrospira sp. | reverse complement strand
TTCATTACCCCAGGGTTTCAGTTCAAGGCGTCGTATGTGCTCATGCAAAATTTCCACCTGCCACGAACTACATTACTGATGTTGGTTTCTGCCTTTCGCCGGAATCGAGACCATTCGCAGAGCCTACGAAGAGGCGGTCAAAGAGCGATACCGCTTCTACAGCTACGGCGACGCGATGCTGATCGTTTAGCCGCCAGCTAGTCAATTGTGCCTCATCTTGACTTAAGAAAAGCAGTGAGAGTTTTACAGCAGCTCCCGGCGGATGGTGATGGGTAGTTTGGCTTTCATGGATTGTTGGAAGGAGACCAGGGCCCGTTGCTGTTTCTGTAACAGCATGTCATCCAAGACTCGCTGCTTGGCTTCCACTGCCTTGGTGGGATCGGAATCTTGCGGTCTCGTCATGAGGGACTGTCCTTCTTCAATCTCTGCAGGGTCAGCGCGACAGAATCCCGCACGATCATTCGAGCTTTATTCGCCAGGACTTCTTGGTGCTGAATCGCTTCAAACGTAGCCGGTGTCAAATGGTTGGCGGCCAGGATGCGCTTGTATAATTCTGGATCGAAAGCTCCATTCTTTTGGAAGACCGGAGTTTGCATGATGACTTCGCGCAAGTCCGCTTGGGAAACCCTCACGCCCATCTCTTCGGCAGCGATGATCCAGACGCGACTCTCGACAAGTTGCCCGACCACGAACTCCTTGAACTCCTCCTCTTTGAAGTCACTGGTGACATTTTCTTTGTAGATGCGACGCATATTCTCGTAGGTTCGTTTGAATTCATCGAGGGACACGGTTTGCTCTCCAACCTTGGCGACAAGTCCACCGGCGTCTTCTCCAAATCCCCACCAGCCCATCGTAATGATGAAGGCCGCGGCCAAAATAATCATGATGGATTTGAGCAACCAGGGATAGTTGTGCGCCGCATCCCGTATCGTCTTGATCATTTCGGCCCCTTCCTCGAGAAAAACGGTAGTTTACTGATGCACAGGGTAGAAGGCAAGTGCGGTGCATCCATCGTTGCCTGGGAAGGCCTGAAAAGCGCGATCCTAGTGCTCGGGTACCCTCCGTCCATGCCTTGAGAAAGTCGTGAATCGCCTCAGTATGGGTCTGAAAAGAAACCCATGAAAAAGATTCGGTCTTTGTTTGTGCAAGATGATGCGTTTTGTTATACTTTGCGACAAATTAGAAGGAGATCCCTTGATAGGGGAGGGGCCAACCTCGACGTCGCCGGCAACACAGGTCTATCCGAAGGCCCATGTCCTGAATCGGTTCATCGCGAAGTTGATCGATCTGTTCATCGTGGTCGCCGCAGGCGAAATTGCTCCTTCGGTCGGCTTTCTTTCCGGTCTGGCCTACATCCTGATTGCCGATGGGTTTGCGGGTGGGAAAAGTATCGGCAAACGGCTGGTGGGCTTGCAAACCATGCGATTGGATGGTCGAGACACGGTTGGCTTCCGCGAATCTATCATTCGGAATTTGCCGCTCGGTGGAGCACAGATCGCATATGCTGTCCCATACGTCGGATGGCTCGTGTCTCTGGCCATTTTAGCGTTCGAGAGTTTTTTGATCATTGGGAATGAGCAGGGTCGTCGGTTGGGCGACGAAGTGGCCAGGACCCAAGTGTTGGATGCCGGGCAACTCGCCGTTCCGGACTAAGTAAGGCATTCACCAAGCACACCGGTTGGACAGCAGGTCGTCCAGCCAAGATGAAGGGAGAGACGCCGTGGGTTCCCGGGAGATGTGTTCGGTTGGTTCTCCGACGATCTAGCAATTGACTTAGGTACAGCGACAACCCTCGTGTACGTCCACGGGAAGGGCATCGGTGCTCAACGAGCCTTCTGTCGTCGCGGTAGAAAAGAAAAGTGAAAAGGTGTTGGCTGTCGGGACTGATGCCAAGAAAATGCTTGGACGAACGCCAGGGAATATTGTAGCGGTTCGGCCAATGAAGGAGGGCGTGATCGCCGACTTCGAAATGGCCGAGCAGATGCTGAAACATTTCATCCGAAAAGCTCACAACCGAAGCGCTTTTGTCCGCCCGCGGATCATCATCGGTGTGCCGTCCAGAATTACGCAGGTAGAGCAACGGGCGGTACGCGATTCCGCTGAGTTGGCTGGGGCCAGAGAAGTCTATTTGATTGAAGAGCCTGTCGCGGCGGCCATCGGATCCGGGCTTCCGATCACGGAGCCGTCGGGCAACATGGTCGTCGATGTGGGAGGCGGAACGACGGACATCGCCGTCATTTCTCGGGCGGGATCGTGTACAGCGAATCCGTCAAAGTCGCCGGTGATCGCATGGACGAAGCGATCATGAATTACATTAAGAAGAAATACAACTTATTGATCGGTGAGCATATGGCGGAGCGAATTAAGTTTGAGATTGGCTCCGCGTATCCATTTGAAGAGCGGAAACCATGATGATCAAGGGCGCGATTTGATATCAGGCATCCCGCGGACGCTGGTCATCGATGATGCCGAGATTCGTGAAGCGCTGCAGGAACCTATCGGGACGATCGTGAACGCCATTAAGATCGCACTAGAAAACACCCCGCCCGAGTTGGCTGGAGATATCATCGATCGCGGGATTGTCTTAACTGGAGGCGGCTCCCTCCTCAAGGGGATGGACACGCGATTCCGCGAGGAAACGAACTTGCCGATCATTACGGTGGACGATCCGCTCACCTCCGTGGTGTTGGGAGTGGGCAAGATTTTGGACGAGCTGGATCTCCTTCGGAAAGTATCGGTCATGTCGCAAGCGAACAACCTTCGGTAAGATGCCATCCCTCATGCGGATGGTCAATTTCCGCCTCTCCCACAGCGCTCGGCGTGTGACCCTTGCGTTTGCTGTCGTCCTTGTCCTCGGTTTCCTCCTGTTGCCCGGCCAACTCCAAACGGTGTTTCAAACGGTAGGAAGTCCATTCGGGTGGATTATCAGCTGGCCTCTCCAAGCCGTCGCCGGCATCCATGATCGGATTGCCGACGTGTGGAGCCAGTACGTGGCGCTCCAGGGGGTTGAAGAAGACAACAGGCAGTTGAGAAGAGAGGTGGACCTTCTCCAGGAGCAAAATGCACAGCTGCGAGAATCGGCGGCGGCGACAGAACGACTCGCGGCCTTATTGGAGTTCAAGAAGCAAGCGCTACCGACTCTCGTCGCCGCTCAAGTGATCGGCCGCGATACCGGCAATTGGTACAAGACGATCATCCTGAACAAGGGGACATCAGACGGGCTGCAGTCGGACCAAGGCGTGATTACTCCGGCCGGAGTCGTTGGTCGGATTGTGAAGACGACGTCTTCCACCGCTGTGGTGCTGCTCCTAACGGACCCCAACAATGCGATCGCCGGTTTGATCCAGCGGACAAGAGACGAGGGCATTGTTGAAGGGACCACGCACGGCGTGGCTAGGCTCAAGTACGTTCCATTGTTGTCCACCGCGAGACCCGGTGATCGGGTCGTCACGTCCGGGTTGGTCGGAGGGTTTCCTCGTGGTCTGGCAATTGGCACCATCACGAGGATCGATAAGGAGGACGAAGCGCTGTTCCAATCTGCCGAACTTTCTCCTGAGGTTGATCCGAACCGCGTGGAGGAAGTCCTGGTCATCCTCCCCTCCTCATTTCCAACAGAGGGAGAACGTCTTGGAGCGCCGAAGCCGAAATCGTGAAAACGCTGCTCTACATGGCTCTCGTTACCGCACTTGTTTCGATTCAATCCGTGCTGCTGCCTCACGTCAGCTTGTGGGGGGTGAAGCCGGATCTCGGCTTTGTGGCGGTCTGCCTCATCGGACTCTTTGGAGGGGAGCTGGAGGGATTATTGGTCGGTCTGGTTGTGGGCTGGGCGATGAGTCTATTTTCCGCTCAAGATGTCCTTTCAGCGGCCATTATCAAGGGAGCCGTAGGGTTTATCGCGGGCTCGCCGGTCGGCAGGTGGCCTATCTGAGCCCCGTTGTACTGGTGTTAGGGCTACTCGTCATCTCTTGTCTGGTTGGGCTTATCACGCCCTTCGCGTTAAAGCTCAACGCGCAACAAGATTTGTGGTGGGCGTTGTGGACCATCGTGCTGCCTCAGGCCGCTCTTGATGCGATCATCGGCGGCGCCGTCTACTGGCTGATCAACAGTCATTTTCGTCTTGAGCAGTGGGTCTCCGAAGATCGGATATAGGCATGGTATCGACGAATTATCCCGAGACGGAGTTTGGGGACCTCCATCGCAGGCTTTTGGGGCTGCGTGTGGGGCTGTTGTTGGTGGTGGGGTTATTGGGCCTTCGCCTCTGGCATCTGCAAATTCTTGAGGGGCCGTACTATCGAGATTTATCGGAAAACAATCGTACTAGGCAGGTCTTGCTTGAGCCGGCTCGCGGCCTGATCTATGACCGGAATGGCATCCTTCTCGCCAATAATGTGCCGAGCTTCAGTCTCTATGTCACGCTGGAAGACGTGAAGAATCGCGAAGTGTTGATTCACCAGCTTACTGGACTTCTGGGCTTGGACCCCGCTGTCGTGAGAAAAAAATTGGAGACCAAGGGCAGCAAGCTGCTTCCACGAAAAATCAAAGACCGGATGACCCTGCGCGATGCCACGCTCGTTGAGTCTCGTCGGCTTGACATGCCCGGCGTCATGGTGCAGGTCGAGTCGCAACGCAACTATCCAGGCGGTCTGATTGCAGCACACATTCTAGGGTATGTGGGAGAAATTTCAGCGGATCTACTTGAGAAACCGGAATTTGACGATCTTCGACCAAGGCAGCAGTTGTGGGGCAAATATGGGATTGGAAAAATCCGTATGATCGGCATATGCGAGGTATGGCAGGCCAAAAGAGTGTGGAAGTGGACGCTCTGGGTCACGTCAAGAGAGCTGCGGTGGTCGAAAAGCCGGAGGCTGGAAACGATCTCTATCTCACGATCGACGTGCGGCTTCAGAAGCTCGCGGAAGATCTGCTGGGTGACGAACAAGGCGCCATCGTCGCGCTCGATCCGAACAACGGTGACATCCTTGCCATGGCCAGTCGGCCTGCCTTCGATCCCAACATCCTGTCGCGAGAACTAACCGCAAAACAATGGGTTGAAATCGTGCAGGACGAAGGGCGTCCACTGAATAACCGCGCGTCACAAGGGCAGTATCCCCCTGGTTCTACCTTTAAGATCCCGATGGCTGTCGCTGCCCTGGAAACCAAGACCATGTCGCCGTCCAGTACCATTCATTGTACCGGTGGATATCGGTTCGGCAAGCGACTCTATCGGGACTGGAAAGTCGGCGGGCACGGGTATGTCGATCTACACGAGGCATTGGTCCATTCCTGCGACGTATACTTTTATTCGGTTGGTCAGCGTATGGGCATCGATGTGATGGCGGAATTTGGAAAAGACTTTGGGCTTGGACGGGCAACGGGCGTGGAGTTGCCGTCGGAACGATTTGGGATCATGCCGTCTACTGCCTGGAAGCAGAAGGTCAAACGCCAATCTTGGCTGCCGGGTGAGACCATTTCAGCGGCCATCGGACAGGGCTTTGTGACGGTGACACCGTTACAGATGGCCAGCATGATGGCCACCGTCGCCAACGATGGAGTCAATTATCGTCCTCGCCTGGTGCACGCAGTCATGGATCGAGCGACGGGGAACCTCCAAGAATTGCCGGCTGTTCCTCGTGGGAAAATCAACGCGAAACCGGAGACGTTCCGTATCATCAAGGATGCCTTGGCTGACGTGGTCACGAAGGGAACCGCGACAAGAGCGAAGTCATCCATGGTGACGATCGGCGGGAAGACGGGGACGGCACAGGTGGCCGCACTCCGACCGGGGCCTGAGGAAAATATTCCCAAAAAGCTTCGCGATCACGCGTGGTTCGTAGCCTTCGCGCCGGTGCAATTGCCTAAGATTGCTGTGGTGGTGTTGGCTGAGCATATGGGGCATGGCGGGGCTGCGGCGGCGCCGCTCGCGAAAGAAGTCATTGAAGCCTATATGGAACTGACACCACAGGCTCCTATCATATCGGAATTATCCGATAGGAATTGGTCTGATGGGGGAGCCTTTTAAAGATTCATGATTGATCGATTAACTGAGCATCGCGGTCTCGACGGCTTCGATATGCGCTATGGGAGCCTGATTCTCGCTATTCTGGCGATTGGAGTGTTGTCTATTTATAGCGTGACGCAGGGGCAGCACAATGGGCTCACCCCTTATTATCTCAAACAGTTGATGTGGATCGGATTGGGTGCAGTAGCCTTCCTTGTCATGTGGGCGTCGGACTACCACCAACTTGCCCGGTTCGCGTATCCAGCCTACGCGTTTATTCTATTGATGTTGATCTTTGTTCTCTTCGAAGGGCGAACGAGCAAAGGGGCACAACGATGGCTCGCATTGGGCCCGTTCAGTTTCCAACCTTCTGAGTTCGCCAAGCTTATTCTCATATTGGTCTTGGCGCACTATTACTCGAAGGCCCCTCGTGTAGGATGGCTGCAGCGCGTCATCGTGCCGGGGTTCTTGGTGTTGCCTGGTCTGCTCCTCATCCTGAAGCAACCGGATCTGGGGAGCGGCCTGAGCTTCGTGGCGATCTATGCAGCCATGCTTCTCATGGTAGGGATTCGATCGCAAGCCATTGGATTTATTCTGTTATTTGGGATCATGCTCTTCCCATTTGCCTGGGAGGGATCTGGGGGTCCTTGCATGATTATCAGCGACAGCGCATTATGGCGTTCGTCGACCCTGGCTATGACCCAGGCGGAAAAGGCTATCATGCCCTGCAATCAAGGATCGCTATCGGTTCCGGTCAGCTCTTGGGTAAAGGGCTCTATGGCGGGACGCAGAGCCAGCTCAAGTTTTTGCCGGAAGGGCATACCGATTTCGTGTTTGCCGTTTTTGCGGAAGAATGGGGATTTCTGGGTGTCTTGATCCTTCTGGGGCTGTTTATCGGATTAATCTGGCTCTCGTTGGAGATTGCGTCCAAAGCGAAGGATCAGCTTGGCGCGTTGCTTGCTGTCGGAATCGTGGCGATGCTTTGTTTTTGTGTCGTGGTCAATATTGGGATGACAGCTGGAATGTTTCCGATCGTCGGCATACCCTTGCCATTGGTGAGTTACGGGGGAAGCGCCACCATCATGACCATGGCATCGTTAGGCTTACTCTTGAATATCAAACGAAAGCGATTGAGCCTGTTTTATTGAGTGAACACCGACAAGGTAGAACTTTGAGTATCTGCCGTTCGGAGCAAATATTACCGGGAGCCGACCGAAGGCATTAGGTAGAGTGCATTTCGGACCTGAGCATGGGCTTGCGTCCAGAACTCTCCCGATATCCTGGCGGCTTTCAGATTAAAGGAGTCAGTATGGGAGTTGAGATTGCGATCACAGTCGCGCGCGAGGAAACTCGCGTGGCAGTGCTTGATGGCGGGGTGGTCACCGATCTGTTCGGAGACCGCGCCAAGCATAAGGATTTTGTTGGCAATATTTATAAGGGACGAGTCGCCAAGGTGCTGCCGGGGATGCAGGCCGCATTCGTGGATATCGGTCTGGAAAAAGCGGCGTTCATGCACGTCTCTGATCTATTAGAGGATGCAGAACCTGGCGATATGCTGGTTGAGGCGGAAGAAGACGAAAAAGATTCGGACATGCTCAGACCCAAGCGCCAGAGCGCCAAACCTATCGAACAGCTTCTGAGTGAGGGGCAGGAACTGATGGTGCAGATCTCGAAGGGGCCGATCGGCACCAAGGGATCCCGAGTCACGACCTACGTCTCGCTACCGGGACGCTACCTCGTTTTTATGCCGAACGTCGACCATATTGGAGTGTCACGGCGCATTCCGCGCGATGAAGAACGAGCCAGATTGAAGGAGATCATGCGCCGAGTTCGGCGCCAAGGCTATGGCTATATCGTGCGGACAGTCAGCGAAGGCGTCAAAGAGGACGAACTCAAATCCGACGTCGATTTTCTGCACGTGCTCTGGCAGGACGTGTTGACGAAGCGGGAACAATTACCCGCTCCTGCGTTGCTGCATTCGGATTTGAGCCTCAGCTTCCGGGTGGTGCGGGACTTGTTCGGGAAAAGGGTTGATCGACTCTGGATCGATTCACGGGCGGAATACGAGGCTATTCGGGGGTTTGTGCAGCGCTTTTCTCCCGAACAAACGGCACGGATTCATTTCTACGACAAGGAAGAGACGTTGTTCGACCATTTGGGAGTTGAACAGGAAATTGCGCGCGCCATGAGCCGGAAAGTGTGGCTTAAGTCGGGTGGCTATTTGGTCATTGATCATACCGAGGCCATGACCGTGATCGACGTCAATACGGGACGCTTTGTAGGGAAGCGCGATCAAGAAGAGACCATCGTGCGCAATAACCTCGAGGCGGCGAAAGAAGTTGCCTATCAGCTCAAGTTGCGTGGAATCGGCGGCATCATCATCGTCGATTTTATCGATATGGAGCGTGAAAAGAATCGAGATCGTGTCTATCACGCGCTGATGGATGCCATGGCGTCAGACAAGGCACGGACGAGGATCTCCAGAATTTCGGATCTTGGCTTGATCGAGATTTCTCGCGAGCGGGTTCGAGAGGACCTCTTGCGCTCACTGTCAGAGCCCTGCCGCTACTGCGAAGGTCGTGGATATACGAAGTCTCCGACAACCGTAGCGTACGAAATCTTTCGGGAGATCCGACGGATTGAGCCCGCTTCAGATCAACAACGCATCGTTGTGGGAGCCCATCCGACGGTGGCGGAATTGCTGCAAGATGAAGAACGTAATGGAATTGAAGTGCTGGAACGGGATTGTTCGGCGAAGATCATCATCACCCCGGATAGTCAGTTGCATCTTGAGCAGTACGATCTGGTCGTTCTCTAGGATTGCGTCGCACCAGCCGTTGTGTTCAGCCAGGGGAGTAGTTGGTGCGGTCCTACCCTTCCTGCTGAGGCGAATCTCCCTATCACTTCAGTGAGACCCAGATGGATGAAGCATCATTGACTGCGTGGCTCACGCTCCAAGCCATTGATGGTGTCGGAGATCGTACGCTTCTTAAGCTGATACGGGCATTTGGATCGGCCGACACCGCCCTCGCGGCAACCGCTGATGAATTAATTCGTGTCGGTTGCAGCCCCGAATTGGCTGAATCCATACGGCGAGGACCCGATCCGAATATCCATCGGCAGATTGACCGCCAAGTGAAGATCGTTGAACACCTCAACATCCGAACACTCACGGTATTTGATCCATCCTATCCGTCTCGGCTCAGGGCCATTCCTGATCCGCCGCCGTTGTTGTACATGAGCGGGACATTAACTCCACAGGACGACGTGGCCATTGCGATTGTGGGCGGCCGACGGGCGACCGCTTCCGGTAGGATTCACACAGAGGAGATTGCCAAAGACCTGTCAGAGCGCGGTGTCACAATCGTCAGTGGCTTAGCACGAGGCATCGATGCGGCCGCACATCGAGGCGCATTGGCGGGAAAGGGGCGAACAATTGCGGTTTTGGGCTGTGGTATCGACCGCACGTATCCATCAGAACACCAGACCCTACGGCGGAGTCTCGAATCGCATGGTGCCGTCATCTCGGAGCTGCCGATCGGCGCGGCACCGCACAGTCATCACTTTCCACGACGGAATCGGATTATCAGCGGCCTCTCGTTGGGTGTACTGGTGAGCGAAGCCGCAACCAACAGCGGTTCGCTCATTACGGCGAAGCTTGCCTTGGAACAAGGTCGAGAGGTGTTCGCCGTCCCTGGGTCCATCAAGGAGGAGGCGTGCCGAGGATCGAATCGCCTGATCAAGGAGGGAGCGAAGCTTATCGAGGGAGCGCAAGATATTCTCGATGAGATTCTTCCGCAATCGATGCCCGTCAACGAGCCATGATGCGACTTGATGTCACACCGATCGAAGCGCAGGCAGCACTCAGGGAAGACGAGCTGTTAGTGTACGAGGCGATGTCTTATGAGGCACGATCAGTTGATGCCG
>JAAUPT010000367.1 GCA_012032965.1 Nitrospira sp. | reverse complement strand
CCCTTTGAACCAGTTGTATCTGTCTCGAAAAGAGAGGCATGATTCATTCCGGTACTTCAACCACTATGCCGCTTTCTCTTCAGATTTTTATCGCACTCTTTGTCATTGGTGCCTTCCTTCGGTCCCGCGCTGTCCTGACCAAGAACCATGCAGAACGATTGGCGGCGTTCGTGTTTTCGGTCAGTCTTCCGGCGACAATTCTCGTCTCGCTGGATCCTGTCCCACTCGCACCCACAGTCTGGAAAATCCCGTTGGCCGCCTGCCTCATCACCCTTCCAATGGTGGTCTGCGCCTGGTTCCTTGCCCATCTGCTGCAGCTTCCCCGCAAAACGCAAGGCGGGTTCCTGTTGGCCACCGGTTCGATCAATTCTGTGTACTTTGCCTTTCCCGTTATCCTCGCGACGTTCGGCAACGAAGGATTGACTCACGCCGTGCTCTTCGACCTCGGACAAACCACGCTGACCCTCACAGTCCTCTACGGCTTAGCCGTCTGGCATGGCGCACATTCTGTCACACCAAATCCGACCGCAATCCGTTTCCTTTCCTCTCCTCCCCTCTGGGCGCTGATCTGCATCCTCACAGTGAAATTATCTGGGTATCACCTGCCTCCCTGGCTGCTTGAGATACTCAGGCCCCTTCATTTCACCACCACTCCACTCGCCAGTTTAGTGCTGGGACTGTCGATCAGTTTCCCCGCAATCCGCCAGACTGCGTGGCTCGGAACCTTAGGTGTTGCGATGCGAATGGGTGGTGGGCTGTTGCTTGGTTTCGCCGCAGTGTTCCTGCTGGAGTTAACCGGAGTGGAACGTGCGGTCGTGATGCTGATAGCCGCGATGCCATCGGCGGTCAGCTCCGTCATCTTCGCCGCAGAAACAGGCCTTGATGAGGAGCTGGTCGCGTCGATCGTTGCACTCTCCATTTGTCTAGGTGTGGTGATACTCCCCTGGTTGCCTGAGCTGGTCACCCTGCTGATAGAGTGAGTGCCAGGGTCCGGCTATGTCTTAGCGAGAAATCTAGGCCGATCCCTGATGGAGACCATTTTCACCAAGTCCCGTATAGAGAGCACCCCGACGATCTTGCCGCTTTCCGTCACAGCCAAGTGACGTACACTCTGTTCGGCCATCGCTTTACTGGCATCGCGTATGGTGCGATTGACATCGATGCCCAGTAGCGGGGAACTCATCACAGCACTCACGTGAGTGCTGTCTGGATCTCGGTTGCAAGCGAGCCCTTTCCAGACCAAATCGCGCTCGGTTACGATGCCGACGATCTCGCCGGCCTCGATCGTCAGTAATGACCCGATCCGCCTCTCTCGCATCAACTCAGCCGATGAGAAAAGAGACGCGTCGCTCTGGATCGTTGCGAGTGAGGTCGCCATCAGGACGCTTAGCGGTCGGTACACCTGGTCAAGGTCACGGACGGGGCCGCTCTCCACATCCACGAACGATCGCACGAGATCCCGCACCGAAACGATTCCGACAATCTCACCGGCCTCCTCCACACAGAGGTGACGCACATGATTGGTTTCCATCAACTGACTGGCATCCAACATGAGGCGGTCTCCTGCGATCGTCACAATCGGGCTGACCATCACACGGTCCACCGTCGTGACGGTGGGGTCCAATCGCTTCGCGAGTACTTTCCGTACAAGATCCGCCTCCGTGATAATCCCAACCGGTCCCCGTTCGGAATCGTCCGACTCTACCAACAGACAGCCGATCCGCCGGACAGCCATCCGCTCGGCTGCGGCTGTAACCGTCGAGTCCTGTGGAACTACCTCCAAGTAGCGATGCATAAAATCTTTAACAGCTCGACCCGCATGCATATCCATCACAACTCCTTGTTCCATAGACAGACTGCGCATTCGCTCAATGAATCGCCACAGACCACATCAGCCCTCAATCCTTGGCGACCACTATACCCGATAGTGACGGAACACGCACGGGCACATGACGTCGATCACGAATACAATGTCCCACGTGGCAGGGCTGTTCATGTTTGAATCCTTACGAACCCTTGTGCTCCCAGGCCATCAAGCTAGGGTTTTACCTAGTATCATTATGAAACACTATCCTCTACACCCTTCACCTCCTACACTTTCATCGACTACGCTGGCATCCGCACTTCTTATTGTCACCGACACGACTCTTGACGGTAACTCGTTACAATTACGTACGAACATAACGAATGGGGTGAATCATGACGACGTGTTTCTTGGATCTTCCTCCCTTGGCACTCAACTTGCCTTTCCGAATTGACGGCAGTGTTGGATACCTAACAAGGTGAAATATGAAACACACAACAAACCCTATCAGTGTTCGTATTGACTGGTGCCGTCGCCAATCGGCACAAGCCCGAACAGATCAAGAGGCAGACGGGTGGCGCGCAGAGGAGGACGGGTTGCGCGATGCCCTGATAAGTGGTGACCACAGTCATGCCTATCGGCTATGTCCTCCAAAGATCCAGGAGCGTTATTCCCGTGGCTTCCAAGATGGAACGGTGTTGCTACACGCCGCGCGGATGGAGCGCACAATGCATACGACTGGAACCCCGGACCCAGTTCCTCAGGTGGAAAGGGACGGCCCCCAAGGAGATGAACAATGAATTGCCCACGATGCAACGGCCTTGCCGTCAGTGATGACAGTATCGCGGTTGAGATTGGGTCGTCGTCGGACTTTCATGGTTGGCGGTGCGTCAATTGTGGAATGATCGTCGACGATGTGATCCAAGATAATCGGCGTGCCCCTCAGCTGTCGAGGAGATCCGGAGACACCGAACGGCGCTATGAGGCTGCCTGATCGGTATCACGTTACCCATAGGCACCCGGTTCCCGTTCGCTCATGCTTAACCCGACGTCGAGACTTAGGGGGAATCAGCGACTGCCGAGGATAGCCGGTCACGTCCAATATAAAAGACATTCTTCTGAGCAAGAGGAACGCTCTCGGCTTCATTCCCTTCTTGATCCAACTGCCGATCTCCGGAGCGCAGGAGTTTGTCTCCAAGTCCGACGGCTAAGTTGCGGTAGATGATCACGCCGATATCCGGGCGACGCCGAATGAGATCCTCCAAATCTCGCCGAGGTAGTTCAGCGACCTCGATCTGATTCACGGCCGTGCCGTGGCGGAGTGGGGTCTCGCCGAGAGAAGCGACACTTCCCCACAAGTCTCTCCGGTATGCACGGTACCGATGATGCGCGAAGAAAGATCCACCGCTGATAGCAATTTGCCCCTGAAGCAGCAAGTAGAGCCGGTCTGCCGGATCATGCCCGTCCAAAGAGACCGTTCACCCGCTCCGTATGG
>JAAUPT010000032.1 GCA_012032965.1 Nitrospira sp. | reverse complement strand
GGCCCAGTCGGCGCAAGTGAGTACAACGCGAGAGGGGCAGTCAGAATAATGGCTGCCACGATACCGATTGACCAAGGCGGAGGTTCGGTCTGTTTGTGGTCTGGAATGGAAGACACCTCTTAGTGCGATTTATGAACTGTGCCCCCGGTGTCCCCTGTCAGTGTTTGAAACAGCACGGCGATCTCTCGGCGTTTTGACCTGAACGGATTCTTCAAGAATCCTTGTTCTGGTGGCACCAGCGCGGTTATGGGGTTGAAAGTCAAGAGAGTGTCCTGAGGGACAAGAGGCTGCAATGGAGTGGATCGGCCATCGAGGGATCGCATGGTCTCGGCGTCCGGTGGGTAGCGAGTAGGCGACCGATAATTGCTCAATAGGAAGTGCAGGTGGTCACCGTCGATGAAGACCCCGCCTGATGTAACTTGTTCGGTGGGTGGTGGTTGTTGGGTAATCCAATAAAACGTTACGATCTCCTCGGGCTTTGCGGATTCCAACCCCTTTGTCAGTAGTGGCGCGAGAAAACCGACTTCTGCCACGCTGAACGCCGGGTGCCGTGGAGGTTCTTTGTCTTTGCCAGGAAGGGGCACGGACGGTATGAGGCTACTGGGCTCTTCGACCATGATGCCGGATAATACGGCGACCATCTCTTCGGTCGTCATGCTGGCCGGATGAGAATGGCCCCCGCCTACGGTCTGGTCTACTACGAGTCGGACGAACAGCGATTGATCCTCATAAATGGATCCGGTGAGGAGTGGTCGGTTCTGACAGGCAGTAAACCCAAGTAATAGCGCAATCGCCAAAAGAACGACTGGACCAGAGTGCTTCATATTATTACCACCGTTTGGTAGTGGTGTTGCCATCAGATTACCTCCCTGAGGTTATAACAGTAAAGTTTATCTGGATGAGCCATGTAAAACGACCACTCTTCGGCTTGCAACTGATCTCTCACGATTTAACGATTCAGTAACAACTCCGTAGCACCATCTTAACGCTTGTCATCTATATCTCGCCTCGGTTTCGCGACATGATCATCTAGAGGGAGGTATTCGAATGGGACGTTTGTGGTGGGCGACGACCCTTTGTCTGTTTGGTATCGGGTTGATCTTTTCGGTCAACAGCGCACAAGCGGCGCATGACCTGGCGGACATTCTGTATGAGAAAGGACAGATCACCAAGGAAGAGTGGGTCCGGGCCAAAGCTGATTCAGAAAAAGCGGAGGAGGAGCAGCGGAAGAGGAGAGATCAAGAATTCCCGCTGTCGATTCGTTATAAAGACGGGTTCGATTTCCAGACTCGCGACGGAAAGTTTGAGATGCTGATCCAAAATCGACTCCAGTTTCGATATTCTTTCCGCAGGAAGGCGACTCGCTCGCGCCGGCCGATGCTTCAGCTGCTGACGACAAGGACACGAGCTCGTTCCGCATCCGGCGCGCTCGTATCAAAGTCGGAGGGCATGGCTTCGTGCCCTGGCTGAAGTACTATGTGGAATATGACTGGCTGAGCAATACCTTGCTCGATTATCGTTTGGACATCGCCAAGTTCAAATGGGCCACATTGCGTGTGGGACAATGGAAGATCGACTACAACCGAGAGCGTGTGGACTCATCGGGCGCGCAGCAGTTTGTCGAACGGTCGATCGTCAATGCGCCGTTTACCCTTGATCGACAGATCGGCGCCAGGCTGGGGGGGGCATCTCTTCGAAGGGACCTATGCCTATTTGGTATACAACATTGGAATCTTTACCGGCACGGGAATCAACAATCCCCGCAATGATGACAAGAAGATGCTCTATATGGGGAGAATTCAATGGAATTTTTTAGGGCGCGATGTGCCGTTCTCACAGTCTGACCCAGAATATACGCCTTTGCCGATCGGTAGCATTGCCTTCGCGGGCGCCCACAATCGAACTGATCGAATGGTCTTCCCTGGCACCAGAGGGGGTACTGTAGTCGATGGTCAATTTGAAGTTGATCAGGGAGTTCAGGAATTCGCCTTTAAGTGGAATGGGCTTTCTATACAGGAAGAATTCCATGTCAAGGAAGTGACGAATACAACGACCCAAACCAAGACCACCAGCTACGGGGCCTATGCGCAAGTCGGGTATTTCCCACATGCCATCTTCGACTTCGTCCCACGCCCGCTGGAATTTGCATACCGCTACGCATTCGTCGATCCGAACGACGCACTTCGCAGCGATGTACTGAGAGAGCATACGGTAGCGGCCAACTGGTTTTTCGCGGGGCATCGGAACAAAATCACGCTGGACTACTCCCATTTGACTCAACCTGGCTTCACACCAGAAGATCGAGTGAGGCTCCAGTGGGATGTGTCCTTTTAAGGGGTATCGAGCAATAGGTAGTGAAGCATGAGGCAGGGAGCTGTCTCAGGAAGTTAACACGGATGTAACACGTCAGTAACATGGACTAAATGGCATCATGATAGGTGATAAGGGTGAGTTGTGACTTACACGAAGGGACTGCATATGAACAATCGTACGAATGGAACCAAGGAACGGATAGGCTTTGCTTATGCTCTCATGCTGCTCTTGGCCAGCACATTGATGACGACGAATGCGATGGCCGATGAGGCCATCCAGGTCGACCCCAATGTGAAGGGATATGTGAAAGTAACTGGAGTGTCGGGCAACCTCAATAGTATTGGCTCCGACACGTTAAATAATCTCATGACTCTGTGGGCGGAAGGGTTTCGCAAGCAATACCCCGGTGTGAAAATTCAAATCGAAGGGAAGGGCTCCAGCACCGCTCCACCTGCCCTCATTGAAGGAACTGCGCAGGTAGGCCCAATGTCACGCCCCATGAAATCGACGGAGGTCGATTCGTTTGAACGCAAGTATAAGTACAAGCCGACTGCTTTCCCTGTTGCCATCGATGCGTTGGCCGTCTACGTGCACAGGGATAACCCCATCCCAGGGATGACGATGGCGCAAGTCGATGCCGTCTTTTCCAAATCTCGCCGATGGGGTGCCAGGGAGGATATCGAACGGTGGGGACAATTAGGTGTCTCGGATGAATTGGGCTCTTCTCCTATCAGCCTCTATGGCCGCAACTCTGCATCCGGCACCTACGGCTTTTTCAAAGAGCATGCGTTGAAGAACGGTGATTATAAGGATCAGGTCAAAGAGCAGCCAGGTTCCGCATCCGTGGTGCAGGGTGTCACAGAGGATCCTGCAGGCATCGGCTACAGCGGAATCGGCTATCTGACCTCGGGCATTCGAGCCCTTCCCCTGGCGGAGAAGGAAGGTGGAACCTTCGCACCTCCTACGCAGGAAAATGCGATGAACGGCTCCTACCCCCTGTGGCGACATCTGTTGGTGTATGTCAATAAAGCGCCGAACAAGCCGCTCGATCCGCTCGTAAAAGAATTCATCAAGTTTATCTATAGCAGGGAAGGGCAAGCCATCGCCATTAAGGACGGGTTTTTCCCCATTGCCTCAAATAGTTATCGAGAAGGAACTCCCCAAAATCGAATAGGATGTACGCTACGCTGTCTGGAGTGTTGATTGATCGGGTAAACCAGACAATCACGCGCAATTCGGTGAAAAGTATGAGAGAGATGACGATACGGGTGCCTCAGGCAACATACCGACGCTGAACCTATGAAGATTCCTCCATTCACTCCAATACCGGCTGTTCAAGGCGAGCCTTCGGCAGGGGGGGCTCTTTCCCAGCCCCCGTCCTGGCCGGCGGAGTGGTCAGCCGCCGCCAGATCAGAGCGATCACGGATCGTCTCGCGAGCGTGACCATCAAGACCGGCGGAATCAGTATTATCATTTGCATCATTGGGATGTGTGTGTTTTTGGTGAAAGAAGTCCTGCCTCTATTTCAGTCGCCCCACGCGACCTCGACTGAGCCGATTTCCCTGTCAACGGCTGATCGTTCACCTCCTGCCGCTATTGTTGGAATTGACGAGCAACAAGAAGTTGCCTATGCGCTCCGGGGCGACTCGCTCGAATTTATCTTCTTGGAGGAAGCCACCTCGTCGACAGCCAAACCCTCTTCGCGGGGCTTGTGGCCTGACGGGTCTGTTACGGCCTTAGCACGTGCCCTTGGGAAGGGGCATGAGCTGGTCATGGGTACGGGAGATGGGCGTGTCATTCCAGTCACCATCGAATTCACTCAGAAGTTCGATGGTGACGAACGGACAATCTCTCCCTCGGCCACCGTGGGGGCGCCGATCGTTGCTGCACCGACTCCATATGCGATCACCAAAATGGCCTATCAGAAGACCGAATCCAACGTACGAATTGCCGCGCTTCTTGAAGATGGACATCTCTGGCTGACGACGAGCGAAACCAGATCTCGTCCCGACGGAACTGCCGATGCGTCAATCATACAAACCGATCTGACGTCCATCATTCCTGGCCGGGTCACGGCACTTACAATTGGAAGTCGTGCAGAGATCCTCGCGGTCGGGACTGACGAAGGCCATGTCTACCATTTAGACATACGTGAACCGGCACAGCCTATTCTGCAGGACAGCACGCAAGCTTCCGAAAGAGGTCAGGCCGTTACTGCGTTAGCGTATTTGATGGGGGATAGGAGCCTGGTGGTCGGTAGCGCATCAGGTCAAATCACCGTTTGGATGCCGGTGCGGGAACACTCGAAAACGAATACGACCCACATGAAACTTATTCATCGCTTCATCTCCCATCCCACCGCCGTCACGGACATCACGATTTCTCAACGTGATAAGGGGTTCATTACGACGGATTCTACGGGAGAGATCCGACTCCATCATTCGACGTCCGAACAAACATTGCTGGTGCTGACTCCGCAACAAGGCGCGCTCCGCAATACCTATTTCTCCCCCAAAGCGGACGGACTCGTCAGCTTATCTGAAAATAATCGACTGATCCGTTATGGCGTTCAGAATCCCCACCCGGAAATCACGTGGGGAACCCTGTTCTCTCCGGTCTGGTACGAAGGCTATGATCGGCCTGAGTTTGTCTGGCAATCGTCGAGTGGATCGGACGATTTCGAGCCCAAATTCAGCTTGACCCCGCTCATCTTTGGCACCATCAAGGGCACCTTCTATGCCGTGCTCCTCGCCGTTCCATTGGCAGTATGTGCGGCGATCTATACCGCAATGTTCATGCATCCGAATCTTAGAGCAAAGATCAAGCCGACAATTGAGATCATGGCGGCGCTTCCGACCGTGGTCCTTGGATTTCTGGCCGGACTCTGGCTTGCGCCGGTACTGGAACGGAACTTTCCTGCCATGACGGCCATCCTTATCCTCCTCCCCTTGGTGATTGCTGTTTCCGCCGGACTGTATCACCTCCTACCTGCCTCTCTTCGACATCGTGTCAGGCCTGGGGTTGAGGCCTTGCTTATCATGCCGATCATTGTGACGGTCGTCTGGTTCTGCCTCGAGACGAACGCCTGGTGGGAGTCGTTCTTGTTCAACGGTTCCTATAAGCCCTGGCTGGAAGCACATCTCGGTTTGAACTATGACCAGCGAAATGCGATCGTTGTGGGGATGGCGATGGGATTTGCCATCATCCCTATCATTTACAGCATCTCAGAAGAGTCGCTCTCCAACGTTCCAAAGAATCTTATCGCTGGATCCCTGGCACTTGGTGCGACCAGATGGCAAACGCTCGCGCATCTGGTGCTGATCTCGGCCAGCCCAGGCATCTTCTCTGCGTTGATGATCGGGCTTGGGCGGGCTATCGGAGAGACCATGATTGTTCTGATGGCGACCGGCAACACGCCGATCATGGATTGGAGCCTCTTCAACGGGTTTCGAACGCTCTCCGCGAATATCGCGGTCGAGATTCCTGAAGCACCGCACGGCGGGACCTTGTATCGCACGCTCTTTTTGGCAGGACTGCTCCTCTTTGTGGCCACCTTTCTCATCAACACAGTAGCCGAACTGGTCCGACAGCGGCTAAGGCAGAAGTACAGCCAATTCTAGTGTCAGTGGCTTCGGGTGTGGAGTCCTGCATCGGTGACGGAGAAGCAAGTGTTTGGAACAAGGTCACATCAAGCTGGTCCAAGGTAATTCGATGAAACTGTGGCTCAGGCATATCATGGCGAGTGGAGAGCTCTTCATTTGGGGCTGCGGGGCTGGCCTTTCCCTGTCGCTGCTCATGATCGCCGGACTCCTGGTCCTCATCCTCATCAACGGGTTCGGGTATTTCTGGCCGGCTGATCTCGTCGAATTGACGTTCAAAGACGGTAAACATGTGATCGGTCAATTGGCCGGGGAAGATCTGAGTCCAAAAGGGGACCGGAGAATCAGGATGAAGATCGGCAATCGCGACCTGTACGGGTTGGACTTCCGGTGGATCAACAGCGAGCAGATCGTCGAACGAACGAAACCAGTCGATCTCGTCATGGTCGAACGGCGCGAGTGGGGTAATTTCTACGGACGTCTGCGAACGCTCGTCAAGGAAGACCAGATCGTGGCCGAAGGCCCGGATGCCGTATGGCAGGCTTTGCCGCCTCTTCTTCGGGCTGCGCATTCGAGTGAGTCGGAGAGTCCCTACTCGGTGCTTGCTGTCGATGCGAATGGCAAAGAAAAATCCCTCGCACTGAGCCAAGTCATCCGCGTCTTTCGTCCCAACGATCTGTCGACTTTTGAGAAGCTGTGGGTCTATGTCGGCAATGTATGGACGGTTCTGACGACGGAGCCACGAGAGGCCAACACGGAAGGTGGAATCTTCCCGGCGATTTTCGGCACCGTCATGATGGTACTGATTATGAGCTTCATCGTGACACCCTTTGGTGTCATTGGTGCCCTGTATCTCAGAGAGTATGCCCGTCAAGGCGTCATCGTGCGTACCGTTCGCATTGCGGTCAACAATCTCGCGGGCGTTCCTTCGATCGTCTTCGGCGTGTTCGGTTTGGGGTTCTTTGTGTATGGGGTCGGCGGCACGCTGGACGCGCTGTGGTTTTCTGACCGCCTGCCAACCCCCACCTTCGGCACTGGCGGAATCCTCTGGGCTTCATTGACGCTGGCGCTCTTGACCGTTCCAGTCGTGATCGTCGCGACGGAGGAGGGCCTGTCAGCCGTGCCGCGTGAGTACCGAGAAGGGTCGATTGGGTTGGGTGCGACTAAATGGGAAACGATATGGAAGGTTGTGCTCCCGACGGCGCTTCCCGGCATTCTGACCGGACTCATCCTTGCCATGGCCCGTGCAGCCGGGGAGGTCGCGCCCTTGATGTTGACCGGTGTGGTGAAATTGGCCCCGGCCTTGCCAATTGACGGAACCTGGCCGTTCCTGCACTTGGACCGGAAGTTCATGCACTTAGGCTTTCACATTTATGACGTGGGGTTTCAATCGCCGAACGTTGAGGCTGCCAAGCCTATGGTCTATGTGACCACCTTGGTGTTGATTCTTGTCGTGGTGACGCTTAATCTGACAGGAATTATCTTGCGCAATCGAATGAGGAGGAAATATGCTGGATCAACAGTATGAATTACTGCCCCGCGTGCCTCCCCCAGCACCTGCGTCTTCCTCAGTGAAGGAGAGCATGGAATCTAGTGCTTTAAAGAAATCGCCTCAACCCAGCGCGCACGTGAATCCCAAGCTTCGAGTGCAGGGCTTCAACTTTTTCTACGGCCCAGTCCAGGCGCTCTTCAAAATCGATTTAGCGATCCCTGAACATCAGGTGACCGCGTTCATTGGACCATCCGGATGTGGAAATCTACCCTGCTCCGCTGCATCAATCGCCTTAACGATCTGATTGAGGGCGCGCGGCACGAAGGAAATATTCTTCTTGACGACGTCGATATCTTCAATCCGCTGATCGATATCACGGACCTTCGAAAACGCGTAGGGATGGTGTTTCAAAAATCCAATCCCTTTCCCAAATCGATCCATGAAAATGTTGCTTACGGCCCGAGGTTGCAAGGCTTGAAGAACCGGACGGTATTGGAAGAGATCGTCGAGCAAAGTCTCCGAGGGGCCGGCTTATGGGAAGAAGTGAAGGACCGACTCAACAAGAGCGCCCTTGGCTTGTCCGGCGGGCAGCAGCAACGGCTCTGCATCGCACGGGCTCTTGCAGTCAAGCCGGACGTCCTTCTGATGGATGAGCCCTGTTCTGCGCTTGACCCGATCGCTACCGGGGTCATCGAAGAATTGTTGTTTTCCCTGAAAAAAGAGTTGACGGTCGTCATCGTGACCCACAACATGCAGCAAGCCGCGCGGTGTCGGATCAGACGGCGTTCATGTACCTGGGCCAATTGGTCGAGTTCGGTCGTACAAAGCAGCTGTTCACGAATCCATCGAAGAAGCAAACGGAAGACTATATCACCGGACGATTCGGGTGATCTTATGGTACAGCAACGACACTTTGACGAAGAACTTGCGGAATTAAAGACGAAGCTGGCTCGGATGGCCTGTCTGGCCGAAGATCAGATCGACAAGGCACTGACTGCTCTCGTTACGCGTGACGCGGCCCTGGCTTGTGAAGTGATCGAACGAGACCACAAAGTGAACGCGATGGATGTGGAGATCGATGAATCTTGCATCGAGTTGTTGGCGCTTCACCAACCAGCGGCCCATGATCTACGGTTGGTGACGACGGCAATGAAACTCTCCACCGAGCTGGAACGTATCAGCGACTTGGCCGAGAGTATCTGTGAGCGGGCAATCGAACTGAATGAAGAGCCTCAACTCAAACCCTATATCGATATTCCAAGAATGGGGAGTCTCGCACGGGTGATGGTGAAGGAAAGTATCGATGCCTTCGTCAAAGAGGATGCCAGGTTGGCCAGGAAAGTGATCGTTGATGATGACTTCGTCGATGACCTCATGGAACAGCTGTTTCGTGAACTCCTCTCGTTCATGATGGAAAATCCTCACACGATTTCCCGCGCCATTCGGTTGAGCTTTATTGCCAAGTCTCTAGAGCGAGTGGCCGATCATGCCACCAACATCGCAGAACTGGTGGTCTATCTGGTGGAGGGCAAGATCATTCGCCACACGTCACCAGCTGCTCAGCCTTAAAACTCCGAAACATGATTCTTCAGCAGTCACGGGGGTGATCGGTATGTGTGTTTGTTTGAAATGACCTTCACCCTGTGTTAGCATTCGCGCCATGGGTGCTACCACCTCGGCGAGGCGGGGAGAAGCCCGTCGAGCCCCCTCTCCGCCTTCTCACATTCAGCGTGAAGTCATCGGTGTGATATTGATCGCACTGAGCCTGCTCATGCTCTTGAGTCTCTTGTCGTTCGTGCCTGGAGAGGCGGAAATGGTGGCGAGCGGAGCTCCGGCAGCGAATCCTCCACGCAATCTCATTGGTTCATTTGGAGCATTGTTGGCTGGTGGTTTCTTTTACGCCATCGGTGGTGCGGCCTACCCTCTTTCCCCTTCTTTTGGGACGGGTGGGGGTCCGCTGTTTTTCACAGACACCGGTCAGCGTCCGGTTTCGAACGGCAGCAAGCTCTCTCGCCGCAGTCGTCTTCCTGAGCGCGTTTCTCCATCTGGAAACCACGGGGGTTCCGACCCTGACCAGTGGGATGATTTCCCGCGGAATGGCTGGTGGGGCCGTGGGTCAGACGATTGCCGAAGGGCTCCGCGCAGTCTTTGCGGGAACTGGAGCCCATATTCTGATTATTGCCGGATTCCTTGTGTCCTTCCTGCTGACCACCCCGCTCTCCTTGGCCGAAGTCATCCGTCGGATGCCGGAACGTTGGGCTACCCTCTGTGAAGGGGTTTTCGCGATGATGCCCGAACGATCGGTTGCGACTCAGAAGGAGGCCGTCACTCGAAAAATAAAGGTTAAAACGCAAAAGCTCGCCCAGACCTCTATGGATGAGGAGGATTTTGCTGGGAGTCTGCACACGTTAGAACCGTCCCCTCCTGTTTCCGTTCCGATCATTCAACCATTCCCTCTGTCCACGCTCGCGGTTGAGGAGAACGTAATTGAGCCGGAAGTGGTCGTTTCACAGACGGATTCCGAGGACTAT
>JAAUPT010000031.1 GCA_012032965.1 Nitrospira sp. | reverse complement strand
GTCAACCACCGATGGCTGTGCCTCAGCGGAAGAATGCTTTGCCGCAGCGGCTTTCTCAAAAGAACGACTGAGTAACAGTTTGACGAGGGACCGCGTTGCGGCGCTGAAGCTTGAGCGTCTCCGAAAGGTGATGGATAAGTTTCCGGCTTCACTGTGGGCGAAGCGAGCGGGGTTGCTGTCCGGTGTGGCCTTGATCGACCAGAATCCGGCGGAAGCGATTTTCTACCTTCGAGCGGCTCAACGCGACTTTCCCTCGCTCGACGACTATATCCGATTCTGGATCGGAGAGGCCTTGCTGCATTTGGGTGATCCCAAGGAGGCGGCGGCCATGTTTGAAGGCGTGCTTCAGGCTATTCCTGATTCCAACTTACTCAATCAAGCGACACTTCGTGTTGGGGAAGCGTGGTATCAGGCTTCGAGATGCCCAGAAGCCATTTCTTGGCTGGTCAAGGCCGTCGACCTCAGCGATAGGGAGCGGCACGTTGCGCACGCTCGGTTCCGGTTGGCTTCTTGTCAACTCCGGGAAAGTCAATTGAACGAAGCCCGAGAAACGCTCAAGCAGCTCTGGGCAAAGTTTCCGCATACAAAGGAGGCAAAGGAAGCCGAGGCGCTGCTCGCGAGCAATATCGGAGGTGAGCCCTGGGCGCCGTCACCGGATGAGCATTATGCGAGGGCCCAGGCTTTTCTCGGACAATCGCTTCACGTCGAGGCGATTGAAGAGTTGAAGAAGTTCTTGACGCAAGATCCCTCTTCTCCGCATCGCAGAGATGCCACACTGAAATTGGGTGTGGCACAAGTTCGCCTAAAACTCTACGACCAAGCACGCGCCACCTTCCAGGAGCTTGCGGTAGGACAAGGACCTCGGGCTGATGAGGCGACTGTTTGGCTAGCGAGGGTCTATCTCAGGCAGGGGCTCGGAGACAAGCTTTTAGAGCTCGGTCGGACGCTTTCCAAGCGAAAGTTAAGTCCGGAACAAAAAGGGCAAATCAATGTATTTGGTGGGATTTGGCTTGAGGATCAATCACGGTTCGACGAAGCGATTACGAAGTATCGACGGGCGGCGAAATCGGGAGCGTCAGATTCTCAACGCGCAGAGGCGCGATGGCGGGAAGGGTGGGTATTCTACCGAACGGCTCGCTATCCCGAGGCAATCCGCGCGTGGCAGCAGATCGTCGACCAGAAGGGGAGCGAGCTTGAGCCACAAGCGCTCTACTGGATTGCCCGTTCCTACGGCCATGTAGAAGCCGCGAAGTCCAACGAGGTGTTTGTGCGGCTTTGCCAACAGTTTCCCTATACCTATTACTGCCAACTGGCAGGGGACCTGGGTGACGTGCCGAGCGAGCCGCGGGCTCAGCAGGAGAATCTCACCGTTTCCACCAGCCTGGCTCAGCCGGTTGCAGAGTCAGCCGGAGCTTCGACGCAGGACAATCATGCAAAGAATCGGGCGCATATCGAGCAGCAGTCAGCCTATCGACGTGCGGTCGAGCTACGGGCGCTCGGCCTTGAGCAGGATGCCGTCAGAGAACTTGCAGCCTTGACAGATCAGTATAGTCGCGACCCTGAGGCATTGGCGGCGCTATCAATCATGTTGAACGAAGTCGGTGCGTACCATCACGCCTTGCGTCTTGTGCGATCTCGATTTCGGGAGAAGCTGGAGCGGACCGGTGGCGAGATCGCCGATGGTCTCTGGCAAGTCGCCTATCCAACCGGATTGATCCCCACCATTAAAATGTCGGCGGTCAACGGTGTGGATCCCTTCCTCGTGGCGGCAATTATTCGGGAAGAAAGTCAGTACGATTGGAAAGCCGTTTCTCGGGTTGGAGCGATCGGATTAATGCAGGTGATGCCTGCTACCGCCAATGCCGTGGCTCAACAGCATCGACTTCCCCTACTTGCTCGGGAAGATCTATTTGATCAAGAGATGAACATTCGCATCGGCGTCCGGTACGTGGAGCAACTCCTCACGCAGTTTTCCGGCAATCTGGTGCAGACCATAGCTGCGTATAATGCGGGCCCAATGGTGGTCAAGAATTGGGCAGCCACGTATCGTGGGCGGAGTGAAGACGAGTTTGTTGAGCTCATCCACTATCAAGAAACGAGGCATTACGTAAAACGGGTATTGCGAAGCTACAGAGAATATCGTCGTCTGGCTGGAATCCAAAAATCCGTTTCTTGACAAGATGTTGTGAAGTTTTTATAGTGCACCCCTACTCCTAGGGGCACAACAAAGAGGAGCTGTCATGGCGTTGGATCGACTTGATGCGCTTGAAACCCGAATCCGTGATCTGGTGCAGCTGGTTCAAGAGCTCAAACATAAAAATACGGTATTGGAAGAAGAGGTCAAGACGGCCCGCCAGCGATTGGCTGCACAGGATGATATGAATCGCCAATGGGAGAAGGAGCGGGTCGATATCAGGGCACGCATAGAAAAAGTCATGAACGAAATCGAACTGATCGAATGCATCGAGGATCCCAAGGAGGTGGCCATTGACTAAGACCATTGATGTCGAGATTTATGGTCAACGGTACGCAGTCACGGGAGACGGCGATGACGCCTATATTCGGCGGCTGGCTCATTTTGTCGACGATCGCATGAAACATCTGGCCGAAGGGATGAAAACGACGACCCCGTCAAGGTTGGCGGTGCTCACTGCCATCAACCTTGCCCATCAACTGTTTGAGTCTGAGAAGAAACGTGCACAAGGAGAGGCCGATGTCGAACGACGAATGGCTACCTTGATGGAGTCCATCGATGAGCAGATGCCGACATCGCTCTTTCGATAGAGGGATTCGCCTTGCTTTCAAAGAGTCCCTTTGTTATCGTGTAGATAGTGAGTGTGTTGATAGCCAGAGGGAAGGATAACATCGCATAATCGTTCATGTACCGGAAACGAGTGTAGTTAAAAGAAGAGAGAAGATACTTTGAGGGGATACGAAAACCTGGTTCGGTGGATGCTCATGGTAAGAACCTTGGTTGGTCAACAGGTTAAGTGTGCTGCGAAACAGCCTGTTGTCCGACACAACGATATCGAGAAGATGCCGGCTAGAGCCGGCGAGTATCTGCTACCCACACCTGTTCGATAACCGACTCTCACCAGCGACTGATCAGGAGCGATCAGCGGCGATGGGGAGACAGGGTAAGAAACGTGTTCACTGTGGAAACGTACCCCCACGCTCTCTTGTGTTTCCAGATCGAACGACTCGCGATCTCCTAAACCCTCCCTCTGTCTTCATCTTCCATCGCGCGTATGCCCACTATGCATGGTCTGTGCGTGGGCGCTCCATCAGGTTGTGCATAGCCACCTGATGGTTTTCAAGAAGGGGGTGACTTCCATTTCAACCTCAATTGTCGTGTACATCATGCTTTCCGGAATTGTCGGCGCCGTAGTCGGAGCTGGGATATTTGAGCTTCTGCGTCGTCGAATGACAGGTGCCAAACAGGCTGAGGCGGAGGGGTTGGCTAAACAGGTTGTGCAGAACGCACAACGTGAGGCGGAGAATGTTCTCAAGGAAGCAAGACTAGAGGCGAAGGATCTGGCCTTCAAGGCAAGATCCGAGTTCGAACAAGAACAGAAGGCCAAGCTGGGCGAACTGTTGACGCTGGAAAAACGCGTCATTCAGCGAGAAGAAGGGTTCGACCAAAAGGTCGCCGCGTTGGAAAAACGAGAGAGTGAGGCCCGCAAACGCGAGGTCGATTTTACGAAACGAGAAGAGGGGCTTCTGGCCAAGGAATCTGCTTGCGCGAAAGCCGAGCGTGAGCACCGTGATGCGTTGGAACGTGTGGCGGGTATGACAGCAGACGAGGCCAAAAAGCAGTTGATCACGGAGATGGAATCGCAGGCTCGACTGGACGCCGTTGGGATTGCAAAACGAACGATCGAAGAGGCCCGTGAGAATGCGGAGCGGGAGGCTCGAGAGATCATTACGTCTTCGATTCAGCGCGTTGTTCGCGACTATGTCTCGGAATCCACGATTTCAGTGGTTCCTATCCCTACCGATGCCATGAAAGGCCGGATCATCGGTCGGGAGGGGCGAAATATCCGTGCGCTTGAGGCGGCGACGGGTATCGATCTCATCATCGATGAAACCCCGGAGGCTGTGATCATTTCCGGGTTTGATCCATTACGACGAGAGATCGCAAAAGTGTCGCTGGAACGCCTGATGCATGATGGACGCATCCACCCCACTCGCATGAAGAGATCGTTGAAAAGGTGAAGGTGGACATCGACAAGCTGATGTATGAAGAGGCCGAGAAGATCATCTTTGACTGGGGCTTTCCGACTTTCATCCAGAATTGATTAAAGTGTTGGGACGCCTGAAGTATCGAACGAGCTACGGACAGAATAACCTCTACCATGCCCGCGAAGCCTCCTACATTTGCGGCATCATGGCATCGGAGCTGGGATTGGATGTCAGATTGGCGCGTCGCGGAGCCCTGCTCCACGATATCGGCAAGGCGGTCAGCCATGAAGAAGAAGGACCGCATGCCATGCTGGGGGCCGAGATTGCCAAGAAATACGGGGAATCGGCCAAAATCGTCAATGCGATCGCGCGCATCACGAGCAGGTTGAGCCACTGTGTCCGGAAAGCGTGTTGGTTGCGGCGGCCGAAGCGTTGTCGGCGGCACGCCCCGGTGCACGACGGGAAGCACTGGAGTCCTATGTAAAGCGGCTCGAAAAGCTTGAGTCGCTGGCAACCGGACACAAGGGTGTGCAGAAGGCGTACGCCATCCAGGCCGGGCGTGAAATTCGCGTTATTGTCAGGCAAGAAGACATCACCGATGCGGAGTCTTTTCAGCTCTCTCGTGAACTGGCAAAAAGATCGAACAGGAGTTGACCTATCCGGGACAGATCAAGGTGACCGTCATCAGAGAAAGTCGATACGTGGAATACGCCAAATGAAGGTGCTCTGTATCGGCGACATTATGGGAGAGCCCGGCCGTCGAGTTGTGGCTCGGGCAGTGCCTCGCCTAGTCGCGCAGCGTCAGATTGATGCGGTGATTGCGAATGGCGAAAATGTCGCGGGGGGGTTCGGTATCACGCCGGAACTGGCAGAGGAGCTCTTTGAGACGGGAGTCTCGGTGATCACCACAGGCAATCATGCCTGGGATAAGAAAGAAGCGGTCGAGTATTTTTCTCGTGAGCCTCGTTTGCTCCGTCCGGCGAACTATCCAGCGGGCGTTCCAGGAAACGGGAGCGTCGTCATTGAGACGGCAGGCGGCGAGCGGCTGGCGGTTCTGCAGGTGATGGGTCGAGTGTACATGCCGACGATTGATTGCCCCTTTCAGACGGCGAAACGAGAAGTGTCGCGTCTGAAGCGGGAAACCTTGGCTATTATCGTCGATATGCACGCGGAGGCGACTTCTGAAAAAATGGCTATGGGGCATTTCTTGGATGGGGAAGTGGTGGCAGTCGTCGGCACACACACCCACGTGCAGACTGCCGATGAGCAGATCCTTCCCAAAGGGACCGCATACATCACGGATATTGGGATGACGGGACCGCTTCATTCGGTCATTGGAGTCAAAAAGGAATTGGCGATCGAAAAGTTTTTGACCGGAATGCCTCGGCGATTTGAAGTGGCTTCAGGACCATCAGTGTTCTGTGCGGTCTTGCTCGAGCTTGATCCCCGCGTGGGTAAGGTTATCGCCTTTGAACGAATTCGCCTTGTCGATTAGTCGGCCATGCGGAAGTCGGCACCGTGTAGCGTGCCTGTCGGTGGGTGCGCAGTGATCCTCATACGCGACTAGGAAGGAGCGGGCTCACGAATACCTACTCTTCCTCCTCACTGTTTCCTCCTGCGTTTGATGGGCCTCCAAGGCCAACTCTCACGGTCTCTGAATTTACCGCCATGATTCGGGCTTCTCTGGAAACCGACTTTGCTGAAGTCTGGCTTGAAGGGGAAATTTCGAATCTACGCGCGCCAGGATCTGGACATCTCTATTGTACGTTGAAGGATCAGTCTAGTCAGATTCGAACGGTCATCTTTCGCTCAGCAGCGCTTCGTTTGCGATTCGGGTTGGAGGATGGGCTGCAGGTCATCGTGCGTGGACGGCTCTCAGTCTATGAGCCACGCGGAGAATACCAGCTTATTCTCGATCATCTTGAGCCCAAAGGGCGAGGCGCCCTCCAGTTGGCGTTTGAGCAGCTGAAGCGTCGCCTTGAAGCAGAGGGACTCTTCGACGCGCAGCGCAAACGATCGTTGCCGGTGTTCCCTTGGACAGTTGGAATCGTCACCTCGCCGACCGGAGCGGCGGTTCGAGACTTGATCACCGTTTTACACCGTCGCTGTCCTGTCTTGAGCATTATTCTCGCACCTGTCCAGGTCCAAGGAGCCGAAGCAGCCGAACAGATTGCCTCAGCCATTCACGCATTCAACAAGCTCGGCTCGATCGATGTGATGATTGTCGGGCGGGGTGGCGGTTCGATGGAGGATCTGTGGAGTTTCAACGAAGAAGCGGTCGTACGAGCGATTGCCGCATCACGGATCCCGATCATTTCAGCCGTTGGGCATGAGACGGACGTCACCCTCGCCGACTTTGCAGCCGATGTACGCGCACCAACGCCTTCAGCTGCGGCGGAAATAGTTGCTCCGGTGTTGGCGGAGATCGTGGAACGACTCGATATGCTCACGACTCGTTGTCGGCAGGCGGTCATTTCGCAGTGCCTTGAGCGCAATCAACGACTTGATCTCATGTTGGTCCATATGGCGAATATCCGATTTCGAATTCTGAGAGAAGCGCAACATGTAGACGGTGTTGTGGCAGATATGCGCGAAGCCATACGCGCCAGGTTGAAACAGGGAACGGCAACTACACAGGAATGGAGCCAAGCGTTGGCGTCTGCGAGTCCTGAGGGTCGAGTACGTCACGGTATGGCCATTGTTCCGCAATTGTGGTCACGCTTGCTGGGAGCCATGAGTCATGGCCTCAAACGAAACGGGCAACAGACTCACGCGTATCTCGACCGATTGAATAGTCTCAGCCCACTTGCCATACTAGACCGAGGCTATGGGATTCTTGAGACGGTGCCCCACCGCCGAACCATTCGAGATATCAACCAAGTCTCTGCCGGTGAACAGATCCGGGCTCGGCTTGTGAACGGCCAACTACGTTGTATGGTGGAAGAAGTGTTTCCTGATCCGTCCGTATAAATGCCCGCCCTGACTTCGATATAATACGCTTGTTGTTGCTCAAAGGAGAACGTTGTGGCTGGAGTGAAATTTGAACAAGCGATGGCCAGGCTGGAAGTCATCGTGGGTGAATTGGAAAAGGGAGATCTGCCGCTCGATGAATCATTAAAGATTTTCGAGGAGGGATCAGACTCTCAAGGAATTGTTTGAGGGTGCTGGAAGAAGCGGAGAGGAAAGTGGAAGTTCTTGTCCAGGATAAGAACGGTAAGAAGCAGCTGCGTGCCTTCACATCTGGAGATATCGACCTCAAGGGTTCCGCCGGGGAGTCTTAATAAGGCACGCATCCGATCGCAGGTTGTTTCTCATTGGCTTCCTTTGCTACCACTCATGGGCACGAAAGTACGACTGGATAAGGATCGTTGCGACCATGTGCTCGTGATCCAGGGCTTGGTTCAGAGCCGAGATACGGCAGCTCGCATGATTCTGGCAGGAAAAGTCAAAAGCAACGGAGTCATTGTCGACAAACCATCCAGGGTGATTCCCGTGGATGCGGTCATTGAGATGACCGGAGAACGGCAGCCTTTTGTCAGCCGCGGTGGTGAAAAACTGGCAGCCGCTCTCGATGTTGCTCCACTCACTTCTCACGGAAAGATCTGTCTCGATGTCGGGTGTTCGACGGGAGGATTCACCGACTGCTTGTTGCAACGAGGGGCCGCGAAGGTCTACGCGGTTGATGTTGGTTACGGCCAATTCGATTGGCGTCTTCGACAAGACCCGCGCGTCGTGTTGATTGAGCGAACCAACATACGGTACATGGCACGTTCCGCCATTCCAGAGTCGATCGATCTGGTCGTCATTGATGTTTCCTTTATCTCGTTGACGAAGGTGCTTCAGCCGATCATTCAATTTCTACGACCTCACGCCGATCTCATCGCCTTGATTAAACCGCAGTTTGAAGTAGGAAAGGGACAAGTGGGTCAGGGGGCGTCGTACGGGACGAGGGGCAACGAACGGAGGTTGTCCAGAGAGTCTTACAATTTGCGACCGACATGGGATTACAGACGAATCGGGTCGTTGCATCTCCCATCAAAGGCAAAAAAAGGCAATGAAGAAGTATTGGCAATTCTTGAATACCGTGCCACGTTTCATGGTATGTAGGAAAGAAGGTTGTCATCAGCAGCTCAATGAGGAGGGCCAATGAAAGTACTGGTGACGGGTGGTGCTGGATTTATCGGGTCTCATGTAGTGGACCGACTCGTGGAAGAGGGGCATCAGGTTGTCGTCGTCGACAATCTGGCCACCGGAAAGCGAAAAAACGTCAATCGCGCAGCGAGTCTCTACAAGACCGACATTACCAGCGGGCGATTGGAACGGGTGTTCCGCAATGAGCGGCCTAATGTGGTCCTTCATCTGGCGGCTCAAATCAGCGTGCGCAATTCCGTAGAGGATCCGGTATTCGATGCACAAGTCAACGTCCTGGGCACGATGAACGTCTTGCAACAGGCGGTTCGATACGGATGCCGAAAGGTTGTCTTTTCCTCCTCCGGCGGAGCGATCTATGGGGAGCAGGAGACGTTCCCTGCCCCGGAATCCCACGGCTACAACCCACTGTCACCCTATGGCATCAGTAAGCTCTGCGGTGAACATTACTTGTCCTACTTCCAACGCACAGGCGGGATTCCAGTGGTCAGCCTGCGATACGCCAACGTCTATGGACCACGGCAGGATCCTGAGGGAGAAGCCGGCGTGGTCGCCATCTTTATCCAGAAGATGTTGAATAATGAGCAGCCCATTATTAATGGAAACGGCCGACAAACACGCGACTTTGTGTTCGTGGATGACGTGGCAGAAGCCAATCTTGCAGCCATGGGCCAAGATGCGCACGGAGTCTACAACGTCGGAACTGGTACTGAGACATCTGTGAACGAGCTCTTCCGAATGATCGCGGGTCTGACCGGCTCTCCGGCGAAGGAGGTCCATGGCCCGGCTAAACTCGGCGAACAGCTTAGGAGCGTGATCGACCCTTCCAAGATTAAACAGGAGTTGGGGTGGGAGGTGAAGGTCGATCTTGCCGAAGGACTTAAGCAGACCGTCGAATTTTTTCAGGGGAAAGCAGGTCGTTGAGACGCCCGGAAGACTGATGGTTATGCTGAGTCATCGACTGGCTGTCATGGCCTCAGCGGTAGCAGTCGACGAGACTGCCACCCTGTCAGTCTATCAGTATCGAGGAACGCTTCCATCGATTTGGATAGACCAGGCATCGATCCCACCGATCAAATTCTTGACGTTCGTGAATCCTTGCTGAAGGAGAAATCCCGTTGCATCTCCGCTTCGCATGCCATGGTGGCAGTAGGCGATAATCTCGGCGTTCGGGTCCAATTTCGACAGCGATTGTGGCAAGGTTCCGAGCGGGATCAAGATCGATCCTTCCAGCTTGCCGAGTTGGTTCTCCCAAGGCTCACGCACATCCAAAAGTACCAACTTATCCCCTTTATCAATCCGGGCCTTCAATTCTTTCGGCGTAATGACAAAGCTCATGTGAGATTCTCCTTAATTGATATGGGAAATCATAAGCGACCGAGGAAAAGGCTGTCAAATGGAGTTTGCCTCGCACGTCGCAACCCGTTCTTTTCATTTCTTACACTTTCTGTGAGACATCTCCTTCGAACGCCCACCGCCCATGTCGGATGGGGAGGGTAAGTGCCTGATTCAGAAGTTTACTAAATTCTGATCGTGGAATCTCTTCCGCGCCGAATCGCGCAACGTGAGGAGAGGACTGTTGGCAATCGATCATGCAAAAGGCCCAGGCG
>JAAUPT010000366.1 GCA_012032965.1 Nitrospira sp. | reverse complement strand
CGGACGGCCGCATTAATCGGTACGATGTTGCCCGCACGGGCTTGCTCTTCGATCCCCTGTGAGGGGATGGCTTGGATGCGAAATTGGTTGACGTTCTTGATGCCGGTGAGTTGAGCGACGTAGGCAAAAATCTTACCAAGGTCGTACTGAGCAAGCACCTGAGGGATTCGGGCAGCTTGAGCCAGAAATTCTCGCCACATGTTGGCCTGAGCGAAGCGATCAGCCGGTAGAGCACGTCGACGGGAATCCAGTCGTAGAAGCCGGCGATGGTGTTTGGGTCGACTTGGACTAGGCGCTCAGGGTCGAACTGGCCGAGGGAGCCTACGATGCGAAGCTTTAGGTCTGCGTCGTAGTACTGTTGGGTATCTTGGAGCATCGCGGCGGCTTGCGGCCCCCAGCACTGACCAGAGAGAAACTCCGCCTGCGTCTTGAGGCGGTTCACGCCGAAGGTGGAGGAGGTTCGAATTTCTGTAGCGCTCTTGCGCCCGCCAGTGTTGAGCATTCCCATAATCTGGTCGTTGATGCCAAAGATACGTTGGCCAAAGTCAATCATAACTTGAAGGGACTGCATGTTTTGGCGCGTCACGTCCTCGATGGGAAGTTGATAGAGGATTTCGTCGGGGCGCATCCCACGGGCCTCCGGCTTGCGAAGGACGAGGCGACCGCCAATAGGCGAAAGCATGGAGGCGAGGTCGACGGCTTCGGGATCAAAGAGGTAGCGGTCGTTGAGGTGGCGCCGCACCGAGAAGAAGTGGGTGTTGATAAGCCAGTCGATGGTTCGTTGGATCGGCTCGCCAATAGCAGGGAGACCCCGGACGGCTAGGTTGTAGGGGTCTGGCTCCATTTGGCCGAGGGTCCAGGGAAAGCGCTGGCTGTAGGTTCCAAGGGGCCGAGCAGACAAGAGGGTGGAGAAGTCAACGTCGGTTTCGAAGAGCCATTTCTCATAATGGTTCTCGTCGCCAAGGCCCCATTTGTCAGCCCGAATGCGGATGCAGTATTGATAGATACCATGGACGTCTGAGCTAGACTTTTTAGTGCCGGAGAACCAAGTGTCGGTTTCCTGATCGTTAGGTAGGATGACTGGTTCGATACCAGTGTCTCGATCCTGCGCGACTCCACGGGGGCGTTTGACGAGCGCGTTCACCGCCCCTTCAATCATATAGCCTTGTTCGGCTTGCTCTTCGAGCGCAGCAGAGCCAGCTTCCATGTAGATGCCGAAGAACTCACCTTTTTCTACATCGAGAAAGGAGACACGAGTGTCAGGATAGGCGTCGTAGGGGCGAACGTTGTAGAGCTTGTTGCCTTGATAGGCAGTGACTCGTTCAATCACACGGCGGCGGGAGGTGCGGCCGATGATCGGTTCGTTGTTGAGAGTAGCTTGCACTTCTTCGATGTGGGAAACTGTACGGATGTCGTGGTCCCAGTACCGGCCCACCACTCCGAGGCCATAGCGGCCAATGTCGTGGAGCCAGACGAAGAGGGGCGTAGACATTTCGGCCGCTCGATATTGGTAGTCGAGGAGGGCTTCGACCGCCTGTTCGTTTGCCTGGTTGGCGCCCGCCCGAGCCATGAATTGGAACACCGGGTCGCGGGAGAGGAATACCGTGGTCATATACGAATGCCAGGTGGCGAGCATCGCATACTCATAAGGAATCATAATCGTTGTATAAGCCGGTTCGCCTTTATTGGTTCTCTTCGTCCGGCGCTTTGCATCCTCAGGCGTCTCCTTCACGGTAGGCATGGTAGGCTTTGTCGTCCTCGCGCCATCGGGCGTGGAGGCGGCGCATTTGAGTCGAGCTATAATCGTGCCGGGCCTTGATGCGCTTGAGGATCGCCCGAGCCCGTTCGCTTTCATGACCTACATTAACAGTTAAACTAGGCATTGGAGGACTTCAAGCCCCTCGTCTCCTGGCGAGACCGGAGGCCTCGCTGATTGATGGCCCTCATGGGCAGTACTCCACACCAGGAAGATTTACAATTTGGTCGCGGATGGATTGATAGAGGGAGTCGATTTCTTCCTCTACCTGTTTTTAGTCCAATTGCCGAGGGACTGTAGCGCATAGCACAATCAATGGCGAGGGAAATAGCATCAAGCAAATCGTCGTGGGCCGGTGGCCGCGTGTCGGAGTATTCGTCGTAGGCGGAGAGAAATTCGGTTTGGTCCCGGCGGACGTGTAAGAGGCCGAGGGCCGCTCGGTCAGAGATAGCGTTGATGATCCGGGAGCTTTTGGCACGCCGCTCTCGGACCTCTTCGATTGGAAACCAAATGCCCCTAGCGCGCATTTCTTCGTCGAGGATAAAGGCTAAGGTCGATTGATAGGCGGTGGCGTCGATTCCAACAAGCCTGGGTCGGTGGCGCATACAGAGCTGCATGAACTTTGCGCGGGTCCAGGCAGGATCATGACCACGGTTTTGGAGGTAGTCAAGAAGCCAGATGCCGTTGTGTGTGTCCCGGCCGACAATGGCGAAAGCCTCATAGTCTTTTCGGATCATCCCGGTTGCGATTTCGTGGGCGGAGGGCTTCGGCACTGGGTCGATTGCTAGGTACTTTACAAGGTTCGCTGGTTCGTCGCCCCGCTCATAGTACTGGCCGTCGAGCCAAGTGCGCTTGAAGGCTGCGAACTCTGGGGCTGTGATTCGGCACTCCTTTTCGCGGGCATATATATGGTACTGACCGCGATGGAGGGCCGAGCGGGCCGAGGCGATTTCGTCTGCGGTGGGCCACCGCTCGGGCCACCGGGAGCGACGATGTTCAAGGGCCAAGCCCATTGTTTCGTCGGTCCAAATTGGATATACTTCAGTAGTCCACTCCGGGTCGCCTGGGCCAGCATCGCATAGTCTTCACTGTTCTGCGGTGTGACGAGCGAGACCATCTTGGCATTTGGGCATTCAGTGCGTGGGGCAAGAGAGTTCTTTAAGGCGCCGTAGATCAAGTCGTTGATCTTTTGCCGCCCGTCTTTGCCTGCGGTGTTTTCCTCATCGAGCACGTCGTCGAGATGATGAGGTCTGGTCTGTAGTCATCAATATTAAGGCCTCGAACTGAGCCTGTAATTCCGAGACCGAGTACGTTGATGTAGGTTCGGTCGATCTCATGTGAAATGCAGATGTGGGAGTCGCCCCAAGGACGAGCCGGCACAAGGCCGAAGGTTGCAGCGTAGCGGGCGTTGGTTTCGATTTGGCGTCTGAGCCAGCCGACCGAACGAAGCGCGTGAGGTTCGGACTTACCAATGTAGAGGATCGTTCGGCTTGTTGCGTAAGCGATGTTGCGGGCGGCGAAGAGGCGGAGGAGGGATGTCTTGCCGCCGTC
>JAAUPT010000030.1 GCA_012032965.1 Nitrospira sp. | reverse complement strand
CGCGCCGATGGTATAGAGATAGCGTGTATTCTCAGTGAGGTCAAAATACCCGGCCCATCGATCGTTATCGACGTGCTGCATGGCCGTTTCATGCCATGTGGTTTCCTCGACTGTTCGATACCTGAGCACAGAGACCAACACGTCATGCCCTTCCTTGAAGATGTCGGCGGAGACTTCCAACCGATCGCCGACTTCGCGCTTGGCAGGCCAACGGCCTCCATCGATCTCCGGCTGCACGCGTTCGATGACGATGGACGAGGAGGTCGACGGCATCGACGGCGTTTTCATAGGGCTTTCCCTTGTTTCTCCAGTGGGTCGACTCGCTTGTTGTGCAGCAGATCCGGTGGTACGCCGTTTCATGGCACCCTCCGAACAGGTTCATCCCCGGAAGTCATCGCACCTTTGGTCACCTCGGTGGCCTTCTTCACACGTGAGGCCGTCCGCTTCACCGCGTCACTGACATCACCGCTCACCGTTGCCCAATCCTGCGTGGCTTCTCCCACCACTTCATCCATCTCCTTTTTGGCCGTCTCCACTCCCCTCCTCAATCGGTTGCGAACCGATGAGCCCGATTCCGGTGTGGTCAACAGCGTCGCCACCGTACCCGCCAGCAGCCCCAATCCGAACGCAGCCAAGATTGCTCCCATACCGATCGCATCGACTCCGTCATCATGCCTCAGTCTTTCATTCGCCCATTCTCGCTCCATAATTTCACCTCCTCTCGTGCAATGTGAGATTCCTAACGCCACTGACGCATGCGTGCTGTTGCGGCCCCCTCCGACGCAACGACCGAATCATTCATCTCGTCCGTTCCATCAGTGCGATCGGACACTGCCCCAGAATCTCGGCGGCAGCAATGGACTGGCGCCCCTCGTCCTGGACAGTCACCGACTGGCTCCCGGTTAGAACGTTCCGGTAGGGAGATCCTTCTTTCCACGAAGGCATCACCACCTTCGTGTCGCCCCAGACTCCTGCACCAACCGGAAGCTCGCCTGGATCCTCGATCACACCGGTTAACAAGCGCGGAACGACTACGACCGCGGCCTGGTCTCCATGAATGCGTGCAAATGCGAAGAGATGCTCTCGCTTCGCCCCCAACACTTGGAGTGGGACGTACTCCCCCTGTCTGAACAACTCGGCGTGTTCTCGTCGGTACCACAATCCTTGGGTGGTGAGCCACAGTTTGATCCGTCCATCTGTTCGATGGGTCAGGAGATCATGCAAGAGATCCTGCCGAGCCTGCGCCGAATCGGCGGCTTGCCTCACGGCAGCGAGGACCGTCCGTCTTGTTCCGAAATCCACAGGCCGTCGATTGTCCGGGTCAACGAGGTTGAAGTCCCAAAGTTCCGTACCCTGATAGAAATCCGGAACGCCGGGCGCTGTGATCTTGATCAGGACCTGCGCGAGTGAGTTGTACATGCCGTACTGTGCGATCCGACGCTGGAACGGGAGAAAATCGTCGAGGAAATCCTTCGCTTCCGATCGGTTGAGAACGGCCGCCACAAATTGGCTCACGGCCTCCTCATACTCATGATTAGGATTGACCCAACTTGTGTGGACCTTCGCTTCTCTGCTTGCTTTAGTCATGTAGGCCTGGATCCTCGCACGAAATCCCTCATACGCCTGCTCATCGAGTTGGGTCAGCGGCCAGGCACCGATCAAGGTTTGGTACAGGAGGTATTCATCATCCGCAGTGGGGACAGGCCCCTGCTCTCCGGACACCTTCCACTTTCGATTCACCTTGCTCCACTGAGTCACCCGCTGGCTCCAGAGCTTCGGCACTTCCGACAGCACCGAAATGCGGGTGCGCACATCCTCACCCCGTTTCGTATCATGTGTCGCGGTGGCCGACAGGGTGGCCGGCCATCGGCCTTGCCGCTCCTTCAACTGTTGGTGCGCCATCGTCGGTGTCGTGCCGAAGTGCTGCGGGTCGCCACCCACTTCGTTCAATGAGACCAGGCGGTGGTAACGGTAGAATGCGGTGTCTTCGATGCCTTTCGCCGTAACCGGACTCGTCGTCTGCTGAAACTTCATGACGAACCGAAGCCCTTCGGCATCGTGCGCCTCGCGCGAATCCGCCGCTTGCAAGAGAAGATCTCGAACAAATTCAAATACCAGCCCACTGAGCGCAGGGTTGCGACGTTTGGCCTTGGTCACGGCCTGCCGAATAAAATCCCGGTCTCGATCCAGTATCCCCTCAGGCGAGGCCGTGATGTACGTCCGGTAGACAGGGAAACAGGCAATGATTTCTCGAATCGCATGCGTCAGACTGTTGAGCGTGTAGTCGCGGAACCGTCGATTCCGCTCCGACAAGCGATTCAACTGATGCCCCAACACGTTCAATTCGCTCGCCATCGAAACATTCATGATCAACTGCTTGCACTGGTAGGCCAACTCCTCAAAGATCTTTTCCTTGCCGACGAATCGGGCATAGGCCGCGTCGATCGAACGCTCGTTGGCACGATTCACGAAAAGCCCGTTGATAAGCGCCAAGAATTCGTACCCCGTGGTGCCATGAACCGGCCATGACTCGGGAATTCTTTCGTTGGCACCAAGAATCTTTTCCACGATCAGATACAGCGGTCTGGTTTCCAAGTCGGCAATCTCCGGCCATTCCTTTCGCGCCCATCCCTGGAGTTTCTGGAGATAGTCGGGCGGGTCGTAGAGACCATCGACGTGGTCGATCCGAAGGCCGGTCACCGCCCCGTCTTTCAGGAGTCGAAACACCAACTGATGCGAGGCCTCGAAGACGTCGGGATTCTCCATTCGGAGGGCGGCGAGCTCATTAATATCGAAAAACCTCCGGTAGTTGATTTCTTCGGCTGCCACTCGCCAGTCAGCCAGGCGATAGGCTTGATCGTTCAACAGTGTGTCGAGCAGATCGAAGCTGCGTGGGTCGCCCTTGATCCCGTTGATCTGCCGAACGTTCTCGTCCAGAAAACTTCGGATGGCCGCATGACCTTCCATCAGGGCCGACAGACGACGACGGATAATCTCCTTCTCTCGATAACGGACGACGACCGCCTCTGGATCAAGCGCGTCGCGCGGGGGTAAATGCGTGAGGGCCGTGATGATACTCTGCAGTTCCATCACGTGGGGACTGCTCGCTCCCTCTACGTCAACGAATTCTTTGAGACGATGTGCCAAGATCAGGACAGACGCTTTGGGCGCCACTGGAAGATGATGCTCGTAGTAGCGGATGATGTATCGCCCGTCCTCATATTCTAACTGTAATTCTTTGTCTTCCAGCACGACGCCATATTGATTGCCGAGGATCGGCAGGAGCACCTTGTTCCGCAGTTCGGTCTTGAGCGGGTTCCAATCGATATCGAAAAAGGACGCATACGGTGAGATGGGTCCATTCTCGAGCACATCCTGCCACCATGCGTTGATTTGCTGGGTGATGCCCATATGGTTCGGCACAACGTCCAGCAGATGCCCCATACCACGTCGATGCAACACATCGATCATCGCCCGATAGTCGTCTTCGCTTCCGATTTCCGGATTCAGCGTCGTCGGATCGACCACGTCATATCCATGGAGACTACCGGGGACTGCCCTGAAATAGGGTGAGCAATAGAGATCCGTGATACCGAGATCGTCCAAATATGGGATGAGTTGTGTCGCGTCTTGGAAGGTGAAGGTGCGATTAACCTGAATACGGTACGTGGCAATTGGGATGCGTGGCATAGTGATTGGTGTCAAGTTCATATCCTTCCGCACGTTGGATCAACCCGGTCACCACCAGAAAATTCGAGTGGGTGGGATAGTATGGCTAGTCGGCAATCACCTGCGCGCTGGTGGATTTGGTGTTCCCCCAGTTCTCCTCGACTCCTGCGTTCGCCTGCAGGACGCGCAACAACCGGCTTTCGGTTTGTCGGTCGTGGTGTTCTATCAGCTGATCCGACTCGCGAACTCGTTTCCTATCCTCCAGCAAGACGTAGGTCAACTCCGCCAGGATCTTGTTCTGCGTCTGTACTTGCGCCCGCAACATTCGAACCTCGTGAATGAGGTCCGGCTCGTGTGTCACGGTTTCCAGAGCGGGCGATGCCGCGATCTGGAGCCGCTCTTCGGAGACTCGGGGTCGAGGTCGAACCCATCCGACTGCCTTCGTCGTTCCTTCTCGGAGAGCGTGCGCCGTCGTACCTGCGCCCTGAAGTACAAACGATAGTCCACTTCCCAAAACTTTGGCAGTACCCCAACCCAGTTCTGTCGCTCTCCAAGACTTTCGGTGCAACCAACCCAGGAATACGGCTGCTTGTTGAGAACAGGCCTGCACCACACGTTGTGCCCGCCCGTAGGATAAATGCACACGAGTCCGCAGTGGAACCAGCTCCGACCCAATCGGTGTGAGTGACTCATCAGGGCGCGCCACGATGGTCAACATCTTGACGGGCCTCGTCAGGCTCATCTTGTTCTTGCTCATGCGGCTCCTCCCTGTGTGTCTTCCTTTCTTGGTCGATCACTGGAAATCCCACGGAACTGTCTGGGTAGCACGACCAGATTGGACCGTGAGACGTGATAGCGTTTGCGATCCTGCGCCGGATTCAATCCCATTTCAGATCCCGCAGGAATCACGTTGAACCGATCTGCGACCACTCGCCGCAGATGCGACTTCGCGCCGACGATCGAACCGTCGAGGATGATGCATTCTTCAATCTTGGTGCCGGGCTCGATGCGCACATTGCGACCGATGACCGAACGCCTGATGTCGGCATCAAGGACCTGGCTCCCCTGCCCGATCATGGAATCCTCGACATAGGCCTTTGCCAAGCTCGCGGTTGGGCCATCGAACGTGTCGCTCAAGATGGGCCATTCTCCATTCCGCAGATCGAAAATTGGGCATTCTCCAAGAATATCCAGGTGGGCCTGCCAGTAGGTCTCCAACGTCCCGACATCCCGCCAGTATCCGCGTTCCTCATAGGGTTTCAGTCCGGGAACGGCGTTCTGCATGAAATTATAGGCCACCACGTGGTTCTTTTTTCATGATGGTCGGAATCACGTCACGACCGAAATCGTGAGACCCTCCTCTTCTGGCATCCTCGGATAGCACCTTCAACAAGACATCCGTCTCGAAGATATAGTTCCCCATCGATGAAAAGGCATGCTCCGGATCATAGGGCATCGGTTTCGGATGTTTGGGTTTTTCCGCAAAACCCACGATACGATCAGTCGTGTCGGTCTCGATAATTCCGAATCCACGAGCGGCATGGAGAGGAACCGGCCTGGCCGCGACCGTCACATCAGCCCGTCGTTCTTGATGGAACCGCACCATCTGGTCGATATCCATCCGATAGATGTGATCGGCACCGAACACCGCCACGAGGTCCGGCGAACAGTCTTCGATGAGATTCAGATTGTGAAAGACCGCATCGGCGGTTCCTTCATACCAGCCGCCCCCAGCCTTCATCTGCGGAGGAACGACCGTAATGAATTGCTGCTTAATCCGGCCGCCGATTCGCCACGCTCGCCGTAAATGTTCGATCAGCGATTGCGAACGGTACTGCACCAGCACATACATCGCCATGATCTCAGAGTTCAAGAAGTTGCTGAGGACGAAGTCGACGATGCGATACTTTCCTCCGAACGGCACCGCCGGCTTGCTGCGAAATTCCGTCAGCGGCATGAGCCGTTCGCCTTTGCCTCCGGCCATCACGATCGCCAGCACACGCTTGCCTCTACTGCTCAATGCACGTTCTCCCTCACCATTTCGCGCAAGCTCCCCATCGAAGCCTCTCGTCCATCATGATGCCCGCCTCCGAACAGCTCCGACTTGTACGAAATCGTTGTGCGACATCGAAAACCGTTGCTCGACCACCGGCCAATTGATGGCTTTCATGAACGCCTGGACATACGCCGTTCGATTGAGTCCGTAGTCATGGAGATAGGCATGTTCGAACACGTCCATCACTAAGAGAGGGACCGCCCCTGCAAGCAACCCCGTGGCGTGCTCGTCGACCCACACATTGAACAGCCGACCGGCGACCGGATCACGGGTGAGGACAACCCATCCGATTCCACGCATACTCCCCGTGCTCATGAACCCGCGCTCCCACGTGTCAAGACGACTGAAGTCCAGTCGGAGCTTCTCACTCAATGGAGACTGCTTCACCAGAGGCACAGGTCGATTCGCTAGATTCTCGAAGTAGAGCTCGTGTAACCGCATGCCGTTGAACTCCCAGCCAAACCGCCGTTTCAGTTCGGCATAGACCGGCGTGCCCGCTCTCCCCTTCCTATCCATTTCCGAGAGAACCGTCGATAAATGATTCGTGTTTCTCACATACCCCTGATACAAGGCAAGGTGATTCTTCAACAGCTGAGCGCTGAAACCTTTCAGTCCTTTCAGCTGTTCAAAACTCTTGACCGTGTACAACATTTACGCGTTCCCTTCCTTCTCTATTGCTTCTAACATATCCTCAGGGTTGCAATCGTTCGAGAGTTCATGCAATGAGCGAATCGCGTTCCTATACTGCCCCTTCCACATCCTTTCCGCAAGCGGCTTCTCCCTCCAGAGGCTATTCCAGTGTCATCGCGTGACTGTTATCTTCAGGATCCTTGCGGGCCTTCATGGGCATCATTTTTTATCAAGATCCATTGCCGGCATTCAGCAGCGGCTGGAGACTGCGATCAAGCACATCCACAAAATATCGGCGCCTGCGCTCGGTAGATTCTTGGCCTTCAAACAACACATCATAGGTCAAGACTCCAGATGTATAGGCTGCCATCGCCCGGGCGATGTCTCGCGCACTGCCAGGCTGACCATCTCCCATAGCCGGTGTGATGAGTTGCGTAAGCCGGTCGAGGTGGGCGTTGTAAATTGCCCGCAAGTCATTCGCCACGCCGACCTTAAGCTGCATTAGTCCCCTGACCTGGTGAAAAAAGAGCAAATACTCGGGGCAATTCAGAAAGAAGTCCACGCGCGCCTCAATGGCCGCCGATAGAATCTTCGGTCCTGCCGGCACCTTCTGAACGGCCTGCTCCGTCTTGGACGTCAATTTGTCCAACCCCTCTTTGAGGAGGGCGCAAATGATCGCTTCTTTGGAATCAAAATACTTATAGAAAGTCCCTTTACCCTGGTCGGCCAATTCCGTGATGTCTTCGATCTTCGCCCAATAGATTCCCTTTTCAGAAAACAGCTGCCGTGCGACTTCCAAGAGCCGCCTGTTCGTTCGTGCCTTTCGTCGCTCGACCCGCGAGAGCGACGACTCAGCCTGTGTCAGCGTGTTCATCCCCGTTCCCCTTTATCTCCCTATGCAGTCAGGCCGCGGCTCCCGTCGACATTGCCCTCCACGTTCCGTATGGAATTGAAGGTGCCGTGTTCGTTCATGGCCCGTTGAAGATTGAGCGGATCCTCTTCCCATCGCTCCCCATTCACCACAAACTTGTATTGATAGGTGCCCGGAGCCAACAAGACCTTCACCTTCCAGAGGCCACCAGCGTCCCGTTTCATCGGCTTGCCCTGCGAGTTCCACTGATTGAAGTCTCCCACCAAGGCCAGACTTGGGCCGAGGATCGAAATACTCAAACAAGACCGATTCTTTCTTGGGTCCCTTCTGTGTGCGAGTCGGTCGAGGCGAAGAAGACTTTTTCTTCACTGGCTCTTTCATTCATTCCTCCTTAGCATCTATGAACTGCACTCGCATTTTCCAGCGAACTGAAGATCACGCTCTTCGCGACAGCGGGCTCAAGAGCCTCATTGTTAGTCATGATAGATCGTTATGCAACCCCCACCAACTCAACCGGAAACGCCGGGACCTTTCCGATCCTGCGTAGGCTCTGGGCGATCCGTTTCGGTCTTCCCCAATCGCTCCAGAGCACGTCTGTCACATCTAAGGCCGAGACCTTGTGGTACACGTGCTCGAGAAAATCCCTGGAGAAATTTTGCGTCGGCATGGTCTGATAGATGCCGTGCAGCGCTCGGTCTTCCTTCGTCGTGCCGACGGCTGGCGCGAGCGTTTCAAACAGACGCATCATCGTTGGCAGCACTTTCGTTCCCATCTTCCAGAGCGTTTGAACTTTCGCCACGATGATCATGGTGTTCCACAGCACCTGTCCTTCCGCGAAGGTCTTTGCTAGGTGTCGCTTCGGTTTCTCCACAAACCGTCCGACATGCCACAGAGAGTGGGCTCCGTACCCACCAATATATCGATCCACCTGAATGTGGCCATAATCCAGATCGAATCCATCCGGCTGGATGCCCAGGAGAATCAGCCGATCTTCTAGCAAATCGATCGCACGGACTGCGTGCCTGACCGCCTCAACCAATCGCGCTTCGGGGTGGACAAAGTGGTCGGATGGGTAGATCACCACCGTGGCGTCAGGATCCGTCGCACGGACATAGGAGAGGGGGAGAAAGACTCCTGGGGCCGTATCGCGATTCGCCGGTTGCACCACGAGCAATCCTCCTCTGCCATCCAACTGATTGCGCGCCGTCTCCTCCTGGCTCGCACCAACGACAGTCACGCGTTGGGTGGGAGCAGCGAGTCGGTCAGCCCGATCCACGGTATGTTGAAGCATGGACCTGGTGCCCGTGAAGGTGCAATATTGCTTCGGACGCTCCTCTCCAAGCCACTCCTTGATCATAGGCGCCAATCTCGTGCCCTCGCCGCCGGCCAGGATAATCGACCAGAGGTGAGGAATGATTTTCTCTTCGTTTCCCACTGTTGATTTTTTAGTGGTTGGTAGAGTCATGTATTCCCCCCTTTCACTCGCGTCCTGCCGTTTGATCTATGGGATCAGCGGGACAGACCGCACGCTCCTCCTTCTTTGAGCGTTTCCCTCCCAGTCACATCACACCGCTGTCAACCGTTCCCATGTGCGGCGATCCCTCGTTTGCCCTCGATAGGGTTTCGCCGGCACATCAACTCGATGCGTCAGCACCACGGGGTCGACGACTTCACCGCAATTGATACAGCGCCACCCCTCGAACAGAACACGCCCCGTGTCATCTCTCAGATCGACGAAAGAATCACGAATCATGCACCCCTGGCAACGTTCACACCTCATGACCATCCTCCTTCAAGCTTTCCATGTCCTGACCGAAGGTCGTCATTCACGGCTCACCTCATGTGTTGACAAAGTTGCGGCCTCGTTCGATGGCCTTCTGGAACTTCTCACTCGCCTGCTCTTTTGCACTCTGGATCTTTTCGGTCGCCTGCTCGGTCACATCTCCGGCTCGATCACGGACATCTTCGGCGAAATCCGCGATTCGACGACGAGTTCGAGTCCCCGATTGTGGGGCATAGAGCAAGGCGGCCGTTCCTCCGACCACACACCCTGCTAAAAATGACAGCCCTGCTCCCAGCAATCCACAACGTCCGTCAGTCATACGCACCTCCCTTTCTGCATGTTATGAAGTTTTACCGCGCTTGCCTCACCTTTCCGTTCGCACTGACCCGTTCCATTTAGTCACTAGGCACTCCGATTCCAATGCCGGCACCCCCCCAGTTTCTCAACTATTCACCCTCTATTCACCCTCCAAGTCCATTTCTGGCCAGTCGCTATCAATCATCCACTTCCGACTATAAACCCATTAATGACCAGCCGGTCACCTTGTACCATTCTGTGATAAATCTTGTCAAGCCGTTTCACCATCGATCCGTCGAAATCGCGTTGATTCGCTCCCGTCCGGTGCTCTAATGCCTGAAATCTCGATGCCCCTGGAGCAGGACATGAATCATCCTCGCGAACCCTTTCGGAGATGGAGCGCCACTTCCGGATTCGTGCCGTTTTGGCTCAGGACAATGTCCGTGCCGTTTATCGATCAGAGAATATTGGTCGGACTCTGGCTAGCAAGTGCTCAGAAATGATGCGAATTCATATCAGCGGGGAGGCAATGGGGAAACCACGGTCACGCACATCGATGTCCTGTCCAGGGAGAGAAGTCCATTCACTCACCAGAACAAATGTCGAATTATTACCCCTTGAGTTCTAACTCCAAGTGCAACACTGCATG
>JAAUPT010000365.1 GCA_012032965.1 Nitrospira sp. | reverse complement strand
GAGATTTCTCTTCTATTGACAATGCTCCTGAAGAAAAAGAAAGAGGTATTACTATTAATACTTCACACGTAGAGTATCAGACGGCTAACAGACATTATGCGCACGTTGACTGTCCTGGTCACGCGGATTATGTGAAAAACATGGTTACGGGTGCTGCTCAAATGGATGGTGCTATCCTTGTAGTTGCTGCTACTGATGGTCCTATGCCTCAGACAAGAGAGCACATTCTTCTTGCTCGTCAAGTAGGCGTACCTGCACTAGTTGTGTTTATGAACAAAGTTGACTTAGTTGACGATCCTGAATTGCTAGAGTTGGTGGAAATGGAAGTTAGAGAACTTCTTTCATTCTACGATTTCCCTGGCGATGACATTCCTGTTATTCAAGGTTCTGCCCTTGGTGGATTGAATGGTGAGGCTTCTTGGGTAGAGAAAATTATGGAATTAATGGATGCTGTGGACTAACTACATTCCAATTCCTGTTAGACTTGTTGACAAAGAATTCTTGATGCCAGTTGAAGACGTTTTCTCTATTACAGGTAGAGGTACTGTTGCAACAGGTAGAATAGAAAGAGGTGTTACAAACACTGGTGATGCAGTTGATATTATCGGTATGGGTGCTGAGGGTCTTAAATCAGTTGTAACTGGTGTTGAGATGTTCAGAAAGATATTAGATAGAGGTGAAGCTGGTGATAACGTAGGTCTTTTGTTGAGAGGTATTGAAAATCTCAAATCAAAAGAGGAATGATTATTTGCAAGCCTGGTTCTGTGAAGCCACACGCTCATTTCAAAGCTGAAGTTTATGTGCTTTCAAAAGAAGAAGGTGGAAGACACACGCCATTCTTTAACAGATACAGACCTCAATTTTACTTGAGAACAACTGATGTTACTGGTGAGATCAAACTTCCAGAAAACGTAGAAATGGTAATGCCTGGTGATAATATTACAATCGAGGTTACGCTTATCAACAAAGTAGCACTTGAGAAAGGCCTAAGATTTGCTATCAGAGAAGGTGGTAGAACGGTAGGTGCTGGTCAGGTAACTGAAATTTTAGATTAATATAATATTCGCCTCCCAATAAATTATTGGGAGCGTTTGTATTATAACTTTATTATACTACCTTTGCAGTCCTTTATGGCTGCCTCTTACGGGAGTGGCTCAATTGGTAGAGTAGCGGTCTCCAAAACCGTTGGTTGGGGGTTCGAGTCCCTCACGCCGTGCCAGCTCGGCCAATCGCCCATGCCAGCCGGAGGGGTGGCAGAGTGGTCTATCGCGGCGGTCTTGAAAACCGCTTTGGCTTAACCGCCAACGGGGGTTCGAATCCCTCCCCCTCCGCCAGACAACATGAATAACTATACGACCATCGGAATAACCCTCGGCGTCATCGCCGCCCTGTTTGCCGTGCTTTGGTTTACCGGCAACCTGGCGAAGCTGCGCAATTACATCCTCGAAACGCGCGAGGAACTGCGCAAATGCACCTGGCCGTCCTGGGCCGAATTGAAAGGATCCACCGTGGTCGTGGTCATTTCGACCGTGCTCCTGGGTGGCTTCACGGTGGGCGTCGATGTGGTTGTCGCGTATCTCGTGAAAGCGCTGACACAAATCAAACTTTGAGCGCCATGAATTTCCAGTGGTTTGTCATACACACACTCGCCGGGCAGGAGCTCAAGGTGAAGGAGAGCATCGAGAAGCGCCTCAAGCCCGAGGAGATGACGGAGTTCGTCCGCGAAGTGCTTGTGCCGATGGAAAAAGTGGCCGAGGTGCGTGGCGGCAAGAAAACGGTCACCACCCGCAAGCTGCATCCCGGCTACGTGTATGTGGACATCACGTTGCTTGATGAGAACAAGCGCCTGCTGGACCGTCCATGGTACTTCATCCGCGAGACACCGGGCATCATTGGTTTTGTGGGCGGCGACCGTCCGATGCCGGTCTCGGAAGACGAGATCAAAGTCATCAAGGATCAGGTGTCTGACGCCGAGGATCAGGAGCGTCCGAAGGTTCACTTCGATCTCGGTGAGACGATCAAGATCAATGACGGACCGTTCCTCAATTTCAGCGGTGTCATCGAGGAAGTGGATCCGGAAAGGGCAAGTTGAAAGTCACGGTAAACATCTTCGGCCGAAACACGCCGGTGGAACTCGAGTACTGGCAGGTCGAAAAAGCGTAACAAAAATTTATGGCGAAGAAGAAAGTCGGAGAAATCAAATTGCAGATCGCAGCCGGTCAGGCCAATCCGGCTCCTCCCGTGGGTCCCGCGCTCGGCCAGCACGGCGTGAACATCATGGCGTTCTGCAAGGAGTTCAACGCCGCCACGAAGGACAAGGGCGGCATGGTGATCCCCGTGATCATCTCCGTTTACCAGGACAAATCCTTCAGTTGCGTTTACAAGTCCCCGCCCGCGTCCGCGTTGCTCAAGAAGGCCGCCGGCATTGCCGCAGGCGCCAAGAACCCGCTCAAGGACAAGGTGGGCAAGGTCTCCCGCAAACAGGTGATGGAGATCGTGAAGCTCAAAGGCGCGGATTTGAACGCGGCCTCGGACGAGGCGGCCTTCCGTGTAATTTCCGGCACTGCCCGCAGCATGGGCATCGAAGTCGTCGGTTGAACCCAAACCGCGGGAGAGCCTCGCGGCTCGCTTGCACCGCAAACAAAAACATGCCCAGCAAACGTTACAAAAAAGCCACTGAACTGGTTGACAGTTCCAAGGCCTATCCACTGAGCCAGGCGGTCGAACTTCTCGGCAAATTCCCCAAGGCGAAGTTTAACGAAACCATCGACCTTGCCTTCCGGCTCGGTGTCGATCCCAAGCAGAGCGACCAGATGGTGCGCGGCACCGTGCCTCTCCCGCACGGCAGCGGCAAGACCGTGCGCGTGCTCGTTTTCGCCAAGCCCGGTCCTGCGGCCGAGGCTGCGCGCGCTGCTGGCGCGGAGTTCGTCGGTTTCGACGACATGATCAAGCAGTGCATCGAAGGGTGGACCGATTTCGACATCGCCGTGGCCACGCCCGAAGCGATGGTTGAGGTGCGCAAGCTCGGCAAGGTGCTCGGGCCGCGCGGCCTCATGCCCAATCCCAAGACCGGCACCGTGACCGATGACACCGCCAAGGCCGTCAAGGAGGTCAAAGCCGGCCGCGTCGAGTTCAAGGTGGACAAGGCCGGCAACGTCCATGTCGCCGTGGGCAAGGCCAGCTTCGCTCCGGCTCAGATTCTGGAGAACGCCCGCGCCGTCATTGATGCCGTGGCCAAGGCCCGTCCCGCCAGTGCCAAGGGCATCTTCATCCGCAGTTGCACACTCTCGGCCACCATGAGCCCTCCTGT
>JAAUPT010000364.1 GCA_012032965.1 Nitrospira sp. | reverse complement strand
TGATGATTGCAGCGGATCCGTGAGCCCGAACAAGGTCCAACGTCTCTCGCCATAACTCGTAGTTCAGGAGCACACAAAAGATCACATCTGGTTGCTCCTGATCCACACGGCGCAGAAATGCTCGATTCAAATCCGCAAAGTCACAATAGGCAGAGCGATTCCAGGAATCAAACAGTGACACTTCATGCCCCAGTGACCGCCATGCAGACAAAAAATTTGTGAACTCATACCCATTCCCCCGTGTGGGGTCACCGTAGTTGTGGCGACCGAAGACGCAGAAAATGCGCATCAATAACGCTTACGGCCTCGTGGAAACGCCTCCACGAGACTGGAGTAATTTCCTGTTTTTCCACGCATGGCAATCGACAGCAATGGTGTTGATATAAGTATCAGCATAAATCAAATAATCGTTTCCCTGTAAAAGGCTCTGCAGCTCGCATATTTTCTCCTCGCCTCCATCTTCCGTATACGTCAGCGTTTCCACGCAGAACACTTTCGGTCGAAACCGTTTGAAATCAAAACCTTTCAGTATCGATAGATCCATCCCTTCCACATCGATCGACACAAAATCAGGCGGTAACTCGAAGTGCTCTTCAAGAACCTGATTGACGGTCTTAATCTCTACCGAAATCACACGTTCGATTTGTTCGGTCCCATACGCCTGATACCGCTCAGCCTCTTCGCGGGAAAAGGTATTAAGTGTCGACGTGGTCATCATGAAAAGCTCTGCGGTGCCAGACAAAGCTCCGATGCCCACCGGCAAGCAGATATCACGGGGGCGAACGTGTTTGAATGCCCTCAGGGCATTCGGGTCCGGCTCAACGCAAACACCACGACCACCCTGCCTATAGAAATAGTACGTGTTGCTGAGGTATCGAGGATGATGTGCACCAATATCAAGATAGGACACTTTACCGACATCAAGTGCGGCCAATACATAATCGACGATGAGATCCTCTCCACACTGAGCGTATGAGACTCTTTCAGATCCGATTGCCCAATTGGTTAAATGACTGAGCCGCCGCCTAAGTCGATGAACTAACCCCATAGTCCTCCGCACGTTGAAGTGCTGGAAAGGGTGAACCAGGCGCGAGAAATTCCCAACATCTCGCAACCATATCCAGCCCTATTCCCAAAGGCACTCGAAACTTTCACAGTGAACGGGCCGTAGTAGCCCGCCGTGCCGTGACGTGGTAACCCACCGTAAAGCGCCGCTCCCCGTCGAACTGATCCAGCCACTTGCATAACACAGGGACGATCACACCAAGGACGGGAAACAACACGATCCACATCGGAAGCCAGAGCAGCCGAATTCCCACAGGGAGACTCGTACTCAACGGACTGGTCGCTTGAATAAACCTTAATGACTCCTGCCCGAAAAATCGAAACGATCCTTCGTTCGGTTCAATGTTGATTTCCTCAAATCCGGCCGCCTTCAGAAAGCGCTTGTACCACCAGGGTGTATAGCCACCGTAATAATGGTAGGGCTCTTGATGAATTCCTGACCCGAGCGGAGCGGTGAGGACAAGCCGTCCTCCCGGTTGAAGAATTCTTGCCAATTCGCAGACCACTCGAATCGGCTCTGGATGATGCTCCAGAACTTCCGTACACAAGACCACTCCAAAGCTGCCGTCTGGAACCGGGATGGCCGTCACGTCAGACACGAAGTCGAGCACTCCATAGCCGCCGTGACGGATCTGGTCACCGCGCAACGGGGCAAGGTCCTGCGTCCGGTAGTCACAATGTGCAAACAGTGCACGATACGGGCAGGATCCCGCACCAACATCTAACACTCTCGTTCCACTCGGCACCAGCGACGCTTGTTGTGCGATCCAACGATCCCGACGCACGACGTTATAGGAAAACAGTTCGCTCTGAGCCAGCCAGGCTCGCAGACCGTTACTCACGTGCCTTCACAAATTCGAAAAGACCGCACCCATACTCGAGATTGGCAGCAGCGTCTGGCGAAACCTCCTCGTTGAACCGCCCGGCATCGTCAACAAGAGAAAAAAGCCTTGAGCTGGAGTTCTCCGAAGAAATCCCTGACCGTGCTCGGCGAAAATACTCGATGCGCATTGAAACAAACCCGTTCACGTCCGACCGGTACCGATAGGAAAAGTCTCCCACCTGGTTTCAATACACGCTGTAGTTCCGTAGCAGCGAGACGGCTCCCAACTGGGTTGATAGGGTCGCCATATCGGCCAAGCCCTACGTGTTCTAGGACATGGAGACACGACAAGGACGGGACGCTGCCTGTTCGAAAGGGCAACTGAACAATATCTCCACCCAGCGGGAAGAAGTTTGAGAGTTGAACGCGGAGCGGCCGATAGTCGACGAAGATCGTCTTGGCGCTCGCGCTTAACACGTTGATCATCATAATGCTTGACCCGATATCGACATGAAAGGGAGGCACCAGACGGTGCAATCGCCGGGCGAGCCACGCGGCCTGAAAAAAATAGTGCGGATCAAAAGGCGTGTCCGCGACGCGATCAGCGAGGCAGGGATGCGAATCTCGAAACAAAATGCGTTGTGTAGCAGCCCTCTTATTATAGAGCTTCCATTCCACGAAATAGCGAGGCAATGCTCTCAGGCTGGCAAGGACGTGAGGGCCTAGAAACGCTGAACCCCACCGGACAATCGCACTATTTCGGAAATGACGTCTCACGACGGCGATGAGAGAGCGGCAATCGTCAATCGAAGTAACCAGACAACGGAGGTGAGTGATTGAACTCCTCTAATGGCAGACTCGATCGGTGGCACACCAGTATTCGAAGACATCATGAGGAAACGGTCTTTCCCGCTCGAACTTCTGAGCCATTGCGGCATAACTCACCAGGTCCTTAACGTAGAGCGATTTCCAGTCATCGACGCACTGTTTCACTTTATTTACCCAGGCATGATCTCGAACATCCAACTGCGTACAACAGGAGGCTATATGAGAGGTATCGTGTGTGCCTAGCGAGATTGTGGCTCTCCCGGTTTGGAGTCCGGCAATGACTCGCATCAGCGACAGCCACTGCCAGCCTCCCCTTTGTGGAATATTCACAATCACCTTCCCCGATCGATTCATCGCACTGCGGCGATTCCTCGATATAAACCTCCTCGGACATGCCACTGACAATCCCTCTTCCTCTAGCAATGCGAGCAGCTTGGCACGATATTTCGTCATCGTCCCGGTAAATACGAGGTCGTGAACGGCATCAGAAGCCGTATCGACCGGTTCGCATGGACCGCCCTCGAGAGCTGGAAACGGGATCGTGCGCACATCAAGACCCGGCAACATGGCCGATATATTTCTTAATTCAGGCAGGT
>JAAUPT010000363.1 GCA_012032965.1 Nitrospira sp. | reverse complement strand
CTGTCTTCGACCGACCAACCTACAACATGTTTGTTCGAATTAATAACAACAACAACAACAACAACAACAACGACAACGACAACAACAACAATAGGATGGCCTTTGTTTTGTTGTTGTTTGAGACGGTCTCGAATGACCTCCGTCCTCGCCAATGTATGCACGAGGCGCATTGGTTAGTGGGTCCGTCCCAAGGAGTATATAAACTCCAGCCTTATCGAGTTCCTCGCGAGCTAACAACTCGTCTAGCTCGGTGCGAGGTGCAGCGACGGCCTTGCCTGTCCAGTTGGAAATTTCTGCGGTGCGCAGGCTTTTCGCGTCGCCGCGTGGCAGGAACAGTTTGATCGTTGCGGAAGTCATTTGCGTGTGACAGGGCCTAACAATGTTTAGGCGGATCTACATAATAGAGCTGGATCTGCTGATTTCTGTCCACATGACACGCCACTACTGCTCGCGAACAATACGCCATAACCTTTGCCGTTTCAATGCGTTGCGGCCGATGGACATCATCAACTCTTACCTTGTCGATCGGTATGTTGTCATGCTTCAATCCCTCCAAGAAAGGCAGTGTATGAGAAAGACAGAGAGTATTAATCGGGAGGTATTGGCAAATCTGTACCCTCTGGTTGATGAGGGTGAGAAGGTGGCCCAAAACGATGCCACCTGGTAGGAATTCGTCGTAGATGCGCTGGACTCTAGTGTCCCTTGCTGAAGTGGCTGGGCGATGCGATTGATAGCGTCTTGAAGGAGTGAGCCTGTGAGAAGAACGGGGTCATGCGGTACACACCACACTGGTTCTCGTGGGGCCGGATCATCAGCCAGGCGTGGGACCAGATGCCAATGAATATGGGGAAGCTGGTTACCAAGGAGTTCATAGTTGATTTTCTTGGCTTGGTAGACTTCGGACAAGATTTTGGCCACCAGGCTGACCTCTTCAATCAGCTGAGCACGTTCGGTCGGTGCGAGTTGAAATAACTCAGTGGCGTGACGCTGAACAACCACAACCGTCCATCCGGGGAAAAACTGGTCCTCGTGAAGATAGGCTTTGGATGATCCGAGATTGGCGATGAAATGGTCTTGTCGTGGCCAGCTTCCCTGGCATGCCGTACAGGTCATATCGCTCAAGGCCGATTCGCCTTTCGCCATTCTTCTTCTGTCAGGACGCCTTTCTTGATCAACAGTTGAATCAGTTTCTCGACCGTCTTGCGATCTGCGGCAGGGGGCGCTTTCTGTGCTAGAGGTGGGGGAGTTGCGGGGGAGTCCGTTCGCTTTTCGTCTGGAGGGGGCCGTTTCTGTCCCAGCACTTTGAACGACGGAGTGAAGACCGCTACGTAATCCCGATTCCTGATCCGGATCGAGACTGGAAGACTATCGGTTTGTGGCACAAGGTCGCGGGAGGTTCCGGTAGGGATGTGAAAAAAGGCTTGCCGTCTTCTGTGTGACCATCCTGATCGAGAATATCAAATCGTTTTAGGAAGGATTCCCCCGTGAGCCCCTCGTGATCTTCGCCTGCCAAGTTGGTAATCTTGTCCAGTACGATGACGACGGAGTCGAGAATGATGGCATCGGGCGAGAGGTTCCTGACACTGACATCGTAGCGATATTCACTTATGAAGTTGTCGCGGCTTTTCAGAGTGACGTTCACCTGCATCTTTCCCGTTAAATCCGTTAAGTGATCAAGTGATCCAGCAGAAGCGATCGATAGATTCATACAGATCGTTGCAGCGATGATGAGGCGACACGTTCTTAACGAAACCTGCATGAGCGCCTAGCCTCGAGGAAATAACACCGTCTGAGCATAGCAAACTTGCACGGATTCGGCGAGAAAACCAGAGGAGTTACCTTGACACCTTGTTTCGACCGACGATATCCTCGCGCCGATTTGATCGCACAGCTCAGGGATCGTTCCCTATTTGCCATGTCAGGATCTTACCGATTGAAAGCGTCAAAAATCTCGCGTTCGCGTATCAACGCCCTCATGAAACTTTATGACTATCCGCATCCGCATGACCCAGAACGAACAATACGGGGCTACGATCGCGCGCATGCGGTCAGAACGGCAAGGATGTGTGTAGCCGTCGCTGACCGCTTAGGGCATCCTCAGGATCGAATACAGCGCTATCACGTCGCCTGTCTCCTGCATGACTTGGGCCGTGCCGGACTCGATCGGCAACTCTTTGGAACCATTTGGTCTTGGGCTAGGCACCGGGGTATTCCAACCAGGCCTCGTGAATGGCGCGCCATTCACCCCAAGACACCGTATGGACGCGAGACGGAAGCGTTCGTGTCGCTGTACCGTCGGGATCTCGAGTCATCCGGCGTACCGATGGATGCGTGGGCGGTTGAACAAATCGAAATGCGCCTGGGTTATGCTCGCCGCCTTGCCAGGCGATTGCGGACGGTGAGGCCTCGTTTAAAAACGCTTGGTGTTGAATGGAAGCCTTGGATGCAACAGGTGATGCTGTATTACTATTACCCGGAACGGCTGGTTAAGGCCAAAGCCTGGGTAAAACAACTGGCGGAAATCCTCGTGGCGTGCGAGCAGTTTGAAGCCTACAGCAATCGGCGACGTGGGCAAGATTACTATGCTCGAAAAAAAGAAAAGTCTGCCTGAAGCCTTTACCTATCTCGGGAAACTGGAACAAGAGGGTATTCTCAGTAGCGAGGTTTTGAACGCAGTACGGATCTTGTCGGCAGAGGGTGTGTTCGATACCATTCTCGAAGAAGCACGAGGCGAACCACTGACAAGAAGGGACCGCCGCTATCTTCGTCATTGTATGGGTAAGAGCGTCTGATGACCGTTCAATCTGTTCCCTTGGCGATTCGTATGGCAGGCGGCACGGACATCGCTAATATTACACAATCCGTTGCCAATGCCGTGGTGGCGTCGAATCTTCAAGGTGGAATTGTGACGGTGTTCGTCAAGCATACGACCGCTTCGATCATGATTATCGAGGATGAGCCGGGGATTCGCGCCGACACAAGGATTTTCTGGGATCGAGTCATCCCTCCTGATCCCCGTGCAGCACAACACGGTCAATCCTGGGGAAGACAACGGTCACAGCCATCTTCGAGGGCAACTTCAAGGGCCTTCTATCACCATTCCTTTTGCAGACGGAGCACTTCTTTTGGGAACTTGGCAACAAATCGTCCTGGTCGATTTCGATACCCGCTCAAGAACGCGTGAACTTATCGTACAGGTCCTCGGTGAATAGACGCGTGCAATCCCATAAATCTTCTTCTGATATTCAGCGCAGCGATGGCATCGCCGGCTATTGCATCAGGCGAATGGGGTAAGCCACTTGGCGCCGTGTATGA
>JAAUPT010000362.1 GCA_012032965.1 Nitrospira sp. | reverse complement strand
ACTCATCATCTGTGCCTTCGTTACAGGTTTCCAGCCCCTGCTTAACGATCACGTGGCAGGTCGAACAGGCGCAAACCCCACCACACACATGCTCCAGATCTACTCCGTGACCCATTGCAATATCCAGAATGCTGCCAGGGAGACCAGTCTCTCCATAGGGAAGCTTTTCGGGATCGACGGTAACGGTAGTCGAGTCTCCTTTCGGCTGGATGAATGTGAGCGTGTATGAAACCTTTGGGAGCTCATGGTCCGTCTTTTCGATATAAGGATTGGTTCCGCCCATGTACCGATTCCTTTCTACGCCATTGTTTGAGTCTTATCCTGCCTTGACATCAGAGAAATCTGCATGCTATTCTTTATCCGACCATATTGATCGGAGATCATTATAGTCTCCGATCATAACAATCGGCAATAGCTATGTTGAAGATTTCTAAAAAAGCTGACTACGCACTCATGGCCCTACAGCATATCGCGTCGGTCCAGTTCGGCGATATCACTCCTGGCCGTGTGGTGAATACCAAAGAGATCGCCGAGGAATACAACATTCCCTTAGAGTTGTTGGCCAAGGTCCTCCAGGTTCTCTCAAAAAACGGCTTGATCGAAAGCCACAACGGCCCGAAGGGAGGTTATCTCCTGGCTCGAAGCGCCAGACAGATTACCATCGCGCAGATCCTGGAGAGCATCGAAGGTCCCCTAGGAATCACAGACTGCTCCCATGAAAAAGAGGGAGACTTCTGTATGCAGCGTGAGCATTGCAACATTCGCACACCGCTGTTGAAAGTCCAAGACAGCATCTACCAGTTACTGAACAACATGACGTTGGGAGATATGCTGGGCGGCACGCCCTTGATTACGATTCAGTCTCCCTCGACACAAGGAGTCGAACGATGAAGCTTCCTATTTTCCTCGATAATCATTCCACCACTCCAATGGATCCGCGAGTCCTGGAGGCCATGCTGCCGTATTTCGTCGAGAAATTCGGCAACTCCGCCAGCCGCAACCACGCCTTCGGATGGGCCGCGGAAGAAGCCGTAGAGCATGCCCGAAAACAAATAGCGAAGCTGATCAACGCCGACGGCAAAGAAATCGTCTTCACCAGCGGCGCCACTGAATCAGATAACCTGGCATTGAAGGGTGTCTTGGAGATGTACAAGGAAAAAGGCACCCACATCATCACCTCTTCTACGGAGCATCGAGCCGTGCTCGATACGGCCAAGTCCCTTGAAGCCAAAGGGCTGGCGACCGTGACCTATTTGCCGGTCGATAAATACGGCATAGTCAATCCGCAGGATGTGCAGAATGCGATTACCGACAAGACGATCTTGATCTCGGTCATGCTGGCCAACAACGAAATCGGCACGATCAATCCCATCCAGGAGATCGGCAAGATCGCCAAGGCGAAAGGTATTCTCTTTCATTGTGATGCTACGCAGGGTGTCGGAAAGATTCCCGTCGATGTACAAGCCATGGGCATTGATCTCATGTCATTTACATCCCACAAAATCTACGGTCCCAAGGGAGTGGGGGCGCTCTACGTCAGGAAGCGAAACCCTCGCGTTCGGATCGCAGCCCAGATTGACGGTGGAGGACATGAGCGTGGCATGCGTTCCGGCACCCTGCCAGTCCCATTGATCGTCGGATTCGGAAAGGCCTGCGAGCTCTGCGAGCAGGAGATGGCCACGGATGCGGCCAGGCTGAGCAAGATGCGTGACCGCCTCCAGACCGACATTACGGCGGCCCTCGAAGAAAGCTATCTCAACGGCCATCCAACAAACCGCTTACCGGGGAACCTTAACATTTCGTTTGCCTATGTTGAAGGCGAGTCGTTGCTCATGGGGATGAAAGACATCGCCCTTTCATCCGGTTCGGCCTGCACGTCGGCCACACTGGAACCTTCCTATGTGTTGCGCGCACTCGGCGTTGGGACGGATCTCGCTCACTCTTCGATCCGCTTCGGCTTGGGCCGTTTCAATACCGATGAAGAGATTGACTATACGATCAAGAAGGTTATTGAGGTAGTTACCAGATTGCGAGAAATGTCCCCGCTTTATGAGATGGCGAAGGAGGGCGTGGACCTGAAGTCCGTTCAGTGGGCGGCGCATTAGCTGAGGTTGATAAATTAAGAATTCAAAACTGTAAATTTCGGAGGGCACTATGGCATACAGCAATAAAGTCGTCGATCATTTCTCCAACCCCGCAACATAGGGAGTTTTAAGAAGGACGATGCAGACGTGGGCACCGGCATGGTGGGGGCCCCGGAGTGCGGAGACGTCATGAAACTGCAGATCAAGGTGCAGAACGATAGGATCGTCGATGCCAAATTTAAGACGTTCGGCTGCGGTTCGGCCATCGCTAGTTCCAGCCTGGCCACAGAATGGCTGAAGGGAAAGACGATCGAGGAAGCCCAGAAGATCAAGAATACGGACATCGTTCAAGAATTGAATCTTCCGCCGGTGAAAATTCACTGTTCCGTCCTCGCGGAAGATGCCATCAAAGCGGCCTTGACCGACTATCAGAAGAAGGCTAACACTCAGCCGATCGAGACCAAGTAACGTTTACGAAGGGAGTTTCCCATGGACACAACCAACGTAGAGACGCAGGCTCCGATCATCTCGCTGACCGACTCGGCGTTGAAGGAAGTCAAGCGGTTGATCAATGTACAAGGGATCGAAGAAGGTGGACTGCGCCTTGGGGTGAAGGGAGGAGGCTGTTCCGGCTTGAGCTATACGATTAATTTCGATGACAAGATCGGGCAGTATGATCAAGTCTATGAGATCGACGGTGTGAAAGTGATCGTCGACGCCAAGAGTGCGATCTATCTCCAAGGAACGCAATTGGATTATCAAAAAGACCTGATGGGCGGAAACTTCAAGTTCGTCAATCCAAACGCCAACAAGACCTGCGGCTGCGGAGAATCGTTCTCCGCCTGATTCAAAAAACAAGAAATCCCGACGAAGCATGGCGGACGTCATGCCGGTTATTTCTTTATGGCTAACGATCAACTGGCTACCCATTCCGAGAACCGCCGCCAGCTCCAGGCGTGGTGGATCCGGCGGATGCTCGAGACCCGCGCGCCCCTCACCGAGAAGCTCACGCTCTTCTGGCACGACCACTTCGCGACGGGGATCTCCAAGGTCCACGACGAGGCGCTGATGCACGGCCAGAACCGGACGATCCGGTCGCTCTGCCTCGGCCGCTTCGGCGACCTGGTCCTCGCGATGGCGCGAGATCCGGCGATGATCGTCTGGCTCGACAACCGGACGAACCGAGCGGGCAGCCCCAACGAGAACTTCATTCGCGAGCTGATGGAGCTGTT
>JAAUPT010000361.1 GCA_012032965.1 Nitrospira sp. | reverse complement strand
CTGATCTCCACTACGAACGCCATAGAGTTCGCTGATACGGTGATAGCGATCGAGGCTCAGCACGAGTACGGCACCAGACGGTTGTGGTTCCCATGCCGCGTGCGACCGCCTGAGTGACGCGGTGAAGAAATAGACTACGGTTGGGGAGGTGAGTCAGACTGTCATAGTTTGCCAGGAAGTAGATTGTCGCTTCAGTCGCTCGCTGGTCCGTCACATCTTGTACCGTCCCCAACATGCGCTGAGCCCGACCATTATCATCCGAAAGGACCTCCCCTTGGAGACGGACAATGCGTTCGCCCTTATCGCTGTCTCGAATACGGTGGTCTAGATCGAATCCGGTTCCATCAACGGCCGCCACCCGCATAGCTCTGACAACGAGTTTTCGATCTTCTTCATAGACACAATCCAGGTAGGAAGATTGTGATTGAGCGATTCCCAATGCCGAAGAAATTCCCAGAATACGGCACGCTGCATCTGAAATCTCCATGCGGTCATACACAAGGTTCCACTCCCATCCACCCAATTGCGCGATTCGCTGCGCCTGAGTCAGGCGAGATTCACTATCGCGTAGGGCGTTCAGGGTTTGGCTGGCTCGCAGCATGTACCGTACTCGCTGGCTGAGGATAAGCCCATGACAGGGCTTCACGATAAAATCGGTCGCCCCTGATTCGTACGCTTTGGTAATCGATTGAACATCATCCAGGCCCGTCATGATGAGAATCGGTACAAATTCTCCGCGAGGGAGTCGGCGAAGGTGTTGGCAGGTCGTAAAACCATCCATCCCGGGCATTTGCACATCGAGAATGATGATGTCGGGCATAATGGCGGTAGCAAACTCAACCGCAGCCTGTCCAGAGCTCATCTCCTCTACGTGCAGTGCCTCCTGTTCCAAGCTCATCCTCGACAACATACGGAGCGTGGCATCGCGTCGACCACCAGAGCGAGAGGAAGATTTGGTTGGGTGGGGGATGCCATGCGGCTCTGCCTCTCTAATTCACTGGGGGAATACGTCAGAGGCATAGGCGAATGCGGCATCGAGTTGATCCAACAACGGTTCGGCTTCTGCAAGTTGCTCCTGGCGACTGAGGCTCTCAAACTGTTGGCACAGTTTGACCAGCGATACGGCGCCAAGAACGACCTTCGGGATTTCAGACTATGCGCAGCTTGATTGAGCGCCTGGCTCTCTCCCGCAAATATTCCTGGCCGGATCGCATTGACCAGTTCTTGCGAATCCACTAGTTGAAAATGAGGGTGCGACTCTCGATGTGCATCCTATCGTCTTTGGCCTATTGGTCAATTACTTGCTCACTTGCAGCACGGTCCTATAAGGTAGCAAAACTGTGCATCAGGCATCGCGTCGTAGCAAGCCACGCCATCATGACCGTGGACTGGATCATTGCCCGCGCCGCGGTTCCGCTTCCTGAACGCGCCGCGGGCGCCAGTTTGAGACTGCGCACAAGCTGCCTTTCAACCTCAATTCCCTGTTAAGATGAAATCCCTCTACGATGATGTTCTCAAAGGAAACCCAAGCCATGTCGACTCCTGCTCAATCTCGTGCCGTGCTTGTCGCGATCCAGACCCCTCGTGTGACGGGGGAGGAGCTGGAGAGTTCGCTGCACGAGCTCACCCGTCTTGTGAAAACTCTCGGGTATCAGGTCGTGGGCCAGGTGACCCAAAAACGGAGTTCCGATAAATTCGCGACGGTCCTGGGTCAAGGCAAACTCGCCGAATTGGCACGGTGGACCGGAGGTTCTGGACCGGTAGGGGCGTCGTTTGAGAGACCGATGCACAAAGCGGCCTTGCAGCGCGAGGCGGCTGCATCGGACGAAGTGGAGGACTCAGAAGAAGGCGGAGCGGTGGACACCAGCGAGGCCTTGCCCAGTCCTCGCGAACAGGCGCAGATCGTCATTGTGGACTGTGATCTGTCGCCGTCACAATTGAAAAATCTTGAACGTGCCGTTGGCGTGCCGGTGCTCGATCGTACCGGGGTCATCATTGAGATTTTCAGTCGACACGCTCGGACCAGAGCGGCCCGGCTCCAGGTGGAGATTGCCAGGCTCAATTATCTTGCACCACGGTTGCGTGAAACCGGTGGCGGCAGCGAACGACAGGGTGGCGGGGTCGGCGGCAAAGGGGCAGGAGAGACGAGTCTCGAGCTCGATAAGCGCAGAATTCGCGATCGCATCAAGGCACTCAGGGAAGAATTGGCGGCGATTGGGGACGAGCATCTCACGCGCCGCGCGAAACGGGGAAATGAATTGACGGTCGCGCTCGTCGGGTACACCAATGCCGGAAAATCCTCGCTGATGCGAGCGATGACGGGTATCGAGGTGCTCGTAGCCGACAAGCTGTTCGCCACGCTCGATACCACAATCCGGCCCCTCTATCCTGAAACGCGTCCGAAAGTGCTCATGACCGATACGGTGGGATTCATCAAGAAGCTCCCGCATGACCTGGTGGCCTCGTTCAAGTCAACGCTCGATGAAGCGGCCAGCGCGTCACTATTGCTGTTTGTCGTGGATGCCTCGGATCCGTCGTTTCGATCCCAACTCGAGGTCACGCGGAAGGTGTTGGCAGAAGTGGGAGCCACAGAAGTTCCCAGCCTCTTGGTGTTGAATAAACAAGATCGTCTCGGACCGGACGTGCTCGCGTCACTGAAGGTGGAATATCCCGACGCCGTGTTTCTGTCCACGAGAAACCAGGACGATCTGAACGCGTTACGCGAGCGCATCATGCGCTACTTTGAGCGCGAGATGATCGACGAGGAGTTACGTCTACCGTTTACGGCTCAAGGAGTCCTTGCAGAGATCCGCGCTCGGATGCGGATCTTGTCCGAAAAGTATGACGCCGAGGGACTCACGATCTTGGTGCGCTCCACCCCTGAGAACCTTGCTCTGATCAAAAAAGAAGCTTGCGTGATGAAGAAGCACTCGAATGTGAAGAGGGGCGAACATCTCTGTGAAGTAGCCACACGCGTGGGCATGAATACCTCGTATGACGTCATTGTGGTCGGCAGTGGACCGGCTGGGTCGTGCACGGCGTGGCGTCTGGCAAAAGCAGGCGTGGCGATTGCCGTTCTCGAGAAGGCTGCGCTGCCGCGGTACAAGACCTGTGGCGGCGGGGTCGTGGGTCGGGCAATGCAGGCCTTGCCCGTAGATGTGCGCCACGTCGTCGACCAGGACTGTCATACCGCGCAGTTAAATCTTCTCCCAGCCGAATTGTCCTTCACGACTCATCGACAGACGCCCATCGTCTCTATGACGATGCGATCTCAGTTTGACTTCGCCCTTCTGTCAGCTGCGCAAGCAGCTGGGGCC
>JAAUPT010000360.1 GCA_012032965.1 Nitrospira sp. | reverse complement strand
ATGTCTGGTCGAGACTAAAGAACCGGGCACGGTTGTTATGGCTATCAGCCAGCGTATCGACCGTCCCGGTTCGATTGACGCCGTTGTCACTCATGCCGGAAATCCAGCCCGCATTGCTGGACACGGTTGGGTTGAACCCGCCGGTCCCCGTGGGGCCAAACGTATTGGTGGACTGGTTGTAGAGCTCCGTGCCATAGCCGACGTGCGCGGAGGCCACGCCCGCAGCCAGCATGAGGGCCACGGCAGAGAGAGACCCCAATATTAGGGTTTTATTCATAACACTCCTTTCATGTTGTTGATGAAGTTCACACTTGCTCGCATATGAAAAGCAGGCCGTGTCTTAACTGATTGCACTGCCACCGCTGCTGCCAGATCTAGCGCTCGTAAAGATTCACCTATGGTACGCAAGCGGTGTCCGGCCTTCCTCCTTTCCCCTGGCTCAAGACACAGTCCAGTTGCTACCTACCCTTTGATACCAAAGGCCACGCTTGGCCTCCACAGACATGTGCACCAGATGCAACAGGTGCTACTGAAATCGTCTGAGGTTCACCGGTATTTGGTCGAATCGAGCGTTTCGTCGTGCCTGATTTATGCTAGATGTAGATGCGTGAACTCGACATCCGGTTTGGCCTATCACCAGACAGCCAAGACGCCCCTGAGTCTGTCAATGAGGAGAGAAACTCCCGTGCTCTACCTGACTGTGACAATGACCGGCGCGGCGGTGATGATCTTGGAGCTACTGGGCACGAGGATCATCGGGCCGTTCTATGGTGTGAGTCTCTATGTATGGGCATCTCTCATCGCAGTTACCTTAATCGCGTTGGCGCTCGGGTATTTCCTCGGCGGCTACCTGTCCGACCGAGTACCGGCGCTGCGATTGAGCCATGTGATTCTGGCTGCAGCCATCGGCACGGCGGCGATTCCCTTTCTGACCGGTCCAATTCTTCGCCTCACGGATCCGCTTGGCCTCCGCGCGGTGCTTTCAGCAGTGCGCTATTGCTCTTTACGCTTCCGCTGACCGCCCTGGCGATGGTCGGTCCCTACGTGATCAAGCGCGCAACCCAAGACATCAATGGGGTCGGAACCGTCGCCGGTTCAGTCTATGCCGTCAGCACGGTCGGCAGCGTCGCCGGCACTCTTCTGCTGGGGTTTTTTCTATTGCCGCTCTTCGGGACAAGAACGATTCTCGCTGCCCTCAGCCTGCTGCTGGCCACCCTTGCTGTTCTGGTGGTCTGGCATGAACGGTCAGCAGGCGTGAATGTTCGAGTGGCCGAATCGCTCACGGCAGCTGTGGTGCTCGCCATGGTGACGAGCACAGGGCTTGCCGCCACCCCCAAACCGGTCGAAGGTTTTACGGTCCAGTCTGAAGCTGAAAGTCTCTACGGATGGGTGCGGGTGGTCGACGATCAGCGGCGAGGCTACCGCCTGATGCTGTCCGACGCCTCGGTCATCAGCGCGATCGATCTCAAATCTGATCGAAGCGTGCTCGGCTACCAGCAGGTGCTGGGACTGCTACCCCTGTTTCGGCCTCGTGCGTCTCACGCTCTGCTCATCGGTCTAGGCGGCGGACATGTCGCCCACGATCTCATCTCGAAGGGTATTGCCACCGACACGATCGAAATCGACCCGGCGGTTGCCCAAGCAGCGCAGAAATTTTTCCATTTTAAGCCGACGGGCCGTTTTATCGTTGGCGACGCGCGGTATGAGATCAAGAACCTCGGCGAGCACTACGACCTGATCATTCACGATTGCTTCACCGGCGGGACGGAACCGACCCATCTGCTCACCCAAGAAATGCTGAGTGAACTGCGCAACCTTTTGAGCGAGGGCGGGCTGCTTGCGCTCAACTATGTCGGATTTATGACTGGGGAAGGATCCGACGCCGTCGCGGCAGTGCATCGGACGTTAAAAAGCCTCTTTCCTCATCTGCGTGTTTTTATCACGGAAAAATCGGATTTCACGGACTTTGTGTTTCTGGCCTCCGAGACACCAATCGTTCTGGATGCGTCCAGTGAAGATACCCGCATTCGCCGGCTCATTGAGCATGAACATCGGATACCTGACACGGACGGCTTCATCATCACCGACGACTACAATCCCATGGAAAGCCGCCAAGTGCGAAAATCCGAAGCCTACCGAAAGCTGTTTCTCGAACGCATCGCGTTCGAGCTGTTACTGCGCTAATCCCGCCCACCGCTCGACGAGCCAGCATCGTACTTTGCGTCAGTGGAACAACCATCACGGCCGATCTGACGGTGCTGGGAGCGCGATTAACGGGCCCGTTTCTTCCGTCCACAGGCGTGGCGCCTTAGCATCGGCGGCAATGCCACGGGAACCTTCAACGACACGACAGACGCGTTCACCGGGTTGAGCTGGACTCGCAGCTTGAGCGGCATCGCGAGGTTACCAACCGAGTGGAATCGGTTGTCGTTACAGTTCACATTGAATGGCACGGCCCAACTTGCTGCCGTACCACTGCCGGCTGCCACACTATTGTTCGGGTCAGCGTTAGCGGGACTCTTGGCGGCGCGAGCCTCGATCACTATCTCATTCCCGAAGACAGACTGCCCAAAACTTACCGACGATCTTCTCATCACGACGGCCGGGCCATGGTGGCGACCAGGTTTACGAGGAGGGAGAAAGCTACTTCGTCTTGAGGAACGCTGCCTCGCTCAGCCCGTTCATATGTGTACGCTATGGCGAAGTGCGAAGAGGATCGATCACCTCGAGGAAAGGGAAGCGATGAAAATCAGTATCTCGGGCATACATGCGGCGGATGCCTGATATGGGCTGGACCGTCCAATCGGCTGAGCCCATAGCGAATCAGTTTCAAGTCAGGAGCCGGTTCTTACCTGTCACGCATGCATCTTTTCAGCATATCTGGTGCAGTGATCGGCGCCACTCGGTAGCCACTTCTGCCTGTGCTGTGTTTCGATATGTCTCGCCCGTAAGGACGACGACTCTCATCACATCGTTTCTACGGACGATGGAATTATATGCGGTGCCGTTTACTCCGGTTGGAAACGATGTGCTGCGAACACCAGAGCGAAAGGAGAACGGACAATGGGGAATCAGTCGAACAGTAAGAGACCCCGCGTGATGATTGTGGAGCCTGACTTGGAGTTTGGGATCAAGCTCGCTGATTGGCTCGCGGCCAACGGCTACCAGGCGGTGCTGGTGCGGTCGGTTGAGAGTGCGATCTCTGAATGCAAGGATCTCCACCCGCAGGCGGTCTTCATCGGACTCAGTCGCTCTGAAGCGGCGGCCCGATCAATCTGCGCCGATTGCTCCTTATGATCGAGGCCACATGCCCTGGCATCTCGGT
>JAAUPT010000359.1 GCA_012032965.1 Nitrospira sp. | reverse complement strand
CGCCCCAGCTAAGTTCGATCTTTTTACGGCTTGTGTTGGCTTGAAGAGGCTGATCTGCATGCGTCGCCTTTACAGGTGTGCGAGCGACCGGTGAGCCTCAAGCGGTTCCGTGCGAACCAGGCATAGGCTCTCACGACAAGCGGCTCGACTAGAGAAAGTCGGGTGAGCCTCGCCAAGAATCCCAGGCCGACTGCCTCCCACATGGCTCGGAACACATCGACGCCGGTGATGACGGTCCCATCACCCCAACGGGCATGAATGATCCTCCCAAGTTCAGCGGGAGATATGTCTATTGATGTTGGATCATAGTCCGGCCGTGAGAAGTCGCAAAATACCAGCCGCCGACGCCTGTCCAATCGCCTCATAAGGGCGATCTCTCGATCGCAAATTGGGCAGGCTCCATCGAAGAATATTGTGAGCGGGTATGATGCCATCTGATCGGCCTCTCCCCGTTACCCGCGAGAGACGGCTTGCCTCATCAATCGATCCAGCCTGTGATCCAAGTCAGTGAAACTTTCTAGAACCGTAATATTGTATGTCATGAAAAGGTCTCGCATGGCGAGCGCGCCATGACCGCCGACGGCAAGATCGGAGGCGGGGCGCACTTCATTGGCAAGGGTTTGAACCAGCTCAGCCGCATTGGCCTCGGAAAGTGCAACAGGAAATGACATGATGGTCAGATCTGGTTCAAGCTGCTCGCAGAGCTTGGTCAGTGAGCTAAGCGGCACATTCGCTCCCAAATAGTGAACTCGGCAGCCGCGCACACGACATCGATAGGCCACTGCAAATGCGGCGATGTCGTGTTCCTCGTCGGGCGGACAGGCCACGACCACTTTGGCACCAAACTCAGCCACTGGAAGTTGATTCATGGCTGAGAAAATCTTTTGTTGGACTTGCCTCGTGACGTAATGTTCGATGGCCACGTTTAACTGACCATCGTGCCAGAGCTGCCCCACCTGTTCCTGAAGCGGGAGCAAGATCCCATGCAGTGCTTCCTCAAAGGGAATCACCGCCACGGCGCCGTTCAAACGCTTCTCAAACATCACACGATTGAAGGGACTCAAGCTAGACAGCAGTTCCTGCAGGAGCCTACTGAATGCATTGTCGACGAATGACACTTGCGGCGCACTGGCTCGTGCTCGATTCAACAACTCCTCTCGCCCTAATTTCGACAGCTCTCCGATCGAGCCTCCAGCATCCAACTGCTCCTTCAGGAACCTGAGCAACGCGACATCTTCATCGGAATAATTCCGGTAACGATTGGCTCCTCTAGTTGGTTTTAGGATTTCAAACCGACGTTCCCATACCCGGATCACATCCCTTGAGAGGCCCGTGAGTTTCGCAACCCTATGAATTCTATGAGTATTCATATTCAGTGAGCCAATTCTATTCCAATGTTCAATGTTGGTCAAATTATTCACAAATAACACTTGACACAATGGACAACTATGCCATATACATTAGACATACTTATGACAAACCTTGAACTTATCCCAATGGAGGTCATCATGGCGACGGTAGATCAAAAAGACAGAATTGACGCGATTCAAAGTCAATCAGCCCTCTCTTCGGCACTGCTTCGGTCAATCTGCCTGAGGTGTGGCGGTCTTATGGTGAACGAAGTCTCCTTGGACTTGATGAACGGCAGTAGCGAGCTGGAATGTGCCACCAAACGATGCGTGCAGTGTGGCGACATCGTCGATCCTGTCATCTTGAGAAATCGTCACATTCGCCAAGAGCCAATGACGGTCCAGCGTACTAGACGATCTGTGCCGAGCAATAGAGCGATGCAACTCGATAGATATGTATCACATGGGTTTTGATACAGATAAATACGCTGATACACAATGAGACACTTTGTAAGGCGCTTTAGGGGTACCATTTCAATCACAGGGAGGGGTGATGAAAAACTACATATTTAGAAAAATCAGCTACTGGTTCCTCTAGCCATGGGAGCCATCGTGTTGACGGTGATGGGTTTCGATGGGCGATCCGTTGTCCAGGCCACAGATCAGGGAGAAATGCACGTCGATGTTACGATCACAGACCAGGGGTATAACGTAAAAGGCCACACGCTGACCGATCAATTGACAGCCATCACATTTCGCAACAACGGCAACATGCCCCATGGGATCACTTCTCCAGCGTTCTCAACGGGGGTCGTTAAGAAGGAGGGCGATGGTGTTGAGGTGAAAGACGCGAAGGGTAAAGGCTACAAGGCTTATCAACTTGAACCTGGCAGAAGAATGACTTTACACTTCTACAAGGCAGCTAATGCGGATCAGTCAACAATGCAGATTCCCTTCTGGTGCCATCTGCACCCTCAACATAAGGGGGAATTCCTAGTAGTGGAGACGAGGGGCGAGCATGGCGGTGGCTGACCAACGCTCAGCTCGCTTAGATCTTTGCCCACGGGTCCTGCGCCAGATTGAACGCATGAACGTCGAGAACTTTTAACTTATTTTTTGAAATTACGGCTTTCCACCGAAGACCGTATCCAATTGCAGTGAGGTCGACAATCTCGTCGTCCAGCACATCAGAGTTGAGGCACCTGACACGAGGAAATAAAAACATTCCAGCGAAGGCGCACCGTATTCCAATTGATGCGCATGAACTTCTATACTTCAGGTCTTTGCTCTGCCAGGGTTGTCCTGGTGCTAAAAACTAAGGAGGTAGCTTATGCGGAGTCGAATCGTGTTTCAGGTCGGAATGGGGGTGGCATTGGTCGTCGGAGCCATCTCCGTCGCAGCAGCGGCGGACAAGTCGAGCGGCGACAAAGACATGGTGCTGATCCCGAAGGGCGAGTTCACGATGGGAAGCAGCGAACATTCAGATGAAGCTAAGCACCAGGTCGTGCTTGATGCCTATCTGATCGACAAGTTCGAAGCCTCGAATGCACGGTACAAAGAATTTATGAAAGCCACCCGTCACCCGGCACCGGCCTATTGGGATGACCCGCGACTCAGCAAGTCAAGCCACCCAGTTGTGGGCGTGAGCTGGACTGATGCAGACGCATTCTGCAAGTGGGACGGCAAGCGGCTTCCCACCGAAGCAGAGTGGGAGCGAGCAGCCAAAGGCCCGGATGGGGACCATCATTATCCATGGGGGCACCAGCTTGATCCCAAGAAGGCCAACTACGGACAGTTTGTCGGCAAGACAACGCCGGTGGACTCGTACCCCGATGGAGTCAGCGGATTTGGAGTCTACAACATGGCGGGCAACGTCTTCGAATGGGTCGAGGATTGGTATGACCTGAACTACTATAAGAACAGCCCGTCCCTGAACCCACGGGCGCCGAGAAGGGTTAGCAACTTCGCCAACCTAAGGACCG
>JAAUPT010000358.1 GCA_012032965.1 Nitrospira sp. | reverse complement strand
ATCCAATTCATGAACCGCAAGATGAGCGCTCTTGCCCGTCGCGAACTCCACGTCCAAGCCGCACCCCATACAGAATCATCCTGCTTTCCCGTATGAGATAATCGAGGCTGGCGAACATCGAGCCGCTTTCCATCACGGACGACACAATCGACCCGCCCGACGACCTGCTGAACGTCGACCTGTTCGTAAGCGCCGGTAGCGGCGTCTCCTTGCAGGAAGAGCCGCCTGCCTTCAATGCCGTGAATACGGTGACAAACAAATAGCCGGTCAAGCCGGTAGACGACGACAACACCGATCCGAAGATCGGTCGCATCCTCTAGTTCAAGGCTGTCACCGGTCTGAATCGTCGGAGCCATACTCTCAGATTGTATGATAGGCGCCATTACTTCCCGTAAGACGAGTCTGTGAACGGCTTCTGGTAACCGCTCTACCGAAAAGCTGGTTGAGGTCGTTGATGGGCTGAGTAGGCGAGGGATCATAGCGGACCGCGCGCTGGTGTGGTTATGAGCCGACGAAGCACCCGTTGAATCAGAGCAAATGCAGCGGTCGTGAGATGATAGAAGTGTGAGAGTCTCGTCTTCCAGGGCAGGTTTTGTCCTGCCGGACCATACCGGTAGGAGAGGAATGTTGCAGAAGGGAATAGCCGCCGCTTGAGCCAACCCATCTTATGGCTGTCGGGTTGCGTGAGGAACAACAGAAGATGGCCGACTTCCGGCAAGGACTCCGTCGTCACCAGCTTCCGAAGCAGCCAGGCCAGCATCTGCTCGTGTCTCTTCGTGGGACCTAGCATCGCCAGAACGCTATCAGGAATCGGGAGTGCGGGAAAGATTTTCACAACATGCGACAGCCCATGAAAGAGAGGCACGTGCAGTTTGGCCTGCCTGGTTCGTGCCACGATCACAGGCCAATTAGGCGCCTCTTTCTCAATGAGAAGTTTCATGTCATGCACGAACGAGGCGGATAGATGCCCTCGATGGATGACAGTGTAAGCGGCCATATAAATCAGCAGATCGGCGGTATCGAGGCAGGAAATAGTCGTGGCCTCGACTGGTCTCCTCCGCGCACGCTTCCATACCGAAGCGAGTTCTTGCTGGTCGAGGTACCAAAGAGTTGTGATCAGATCGAGGGAAAGCGTTCCTCCCGCTGACGCATAGGCTGGATTACCGTCGATCTGTTGGGTAAAGCCGAGATTGCGAAGTCCTCGATCGATGGTGGGCAAATCCGATTCATGGACCAGTAAGTCGACGTCTGAAAGAGGTCGAGCCCCTCGGACTCCGTAGAGACGTGAAAGAACATCCGCACCTTTCAGGACGATGAAGGCGATCCCTTGTTGACGAAACCGTTGAGCGATCAGCATGAATTCTTCCAGGATCGCCCGATTTCTGATACTGACCTGAGTATAGGCCTCAAGCAGATCGTCGAGGGTCGAGGAGGGCATGGGTGCGATACTCCAGTTCAGCCCACTCTTTGTAGTGCGGGAGGCACGAACTCATATCCCCGGTTTCAAGCCAGGCATCACTTCGACCTTGGCGGCAGTGAGGACGCGACTCACAGGTCGGACATTCGTGCCGGGCGGTGGGGTGCGCTTCGTCGACGGTCTGCTTGAGGACATCCCATCCTTCTTGCACCGTCCCGCTCCGGAGGTCATAGCGGGGGATCGGGAAGGCAGTGCAGAGGTTCATCTCGCCATAGGGAGTAATGGCAAACTGACTCTGGCCGCACGCGCATTCGATGAATGACTGGTTGGCCGAACAGGACTCTCTTACTAAGGGGGGCTCCCGCATAGGGAGCAATTCCTGATCGATTCGGACTTTCCCCTCAGGGGTGAGGCGATATTGTAACGGGGTCCGATCGCCGGTGATGGTGGTCGTGATCTCCAGGCAATATTGGAACTTCATATGAAGAGATTCCACCAGCTGCCGGCAGGCCTGGATCTCTTCGGAATTGATGGTCGTCACCGGCATTCGGACGAGGGCCGGCAGCTCGGCGTCGGCAAGATTGAGCAGGCCCCGTCGAAACTGCCGATAGGACCCTGGGACCGCAGTCATCCGTTCATAGACCGCCTCGGTTGCACCATAAATCGAGACATTGATCTGACTGAGACCGGCTTCCCGGAGGAGGTCGATGAATGACGAGGTCATGCGGGTGGCGTTGGTCATGAGGTGCGTCATCAATCCCTGCCGGCGTGCATGGTGAAGAATCTCCCCGATGTCAGGTCGCACGCTTGGTTCGCCGCCGGTGAAGGTCACGGTGAGCACGCCAAAATCGGCGATCTGGTTCAGGAGCGTGCAAATCTCTTTAGTCGTGAGTTCATGGGGCAGGGCCTTATGGGTGGGGTTGTAGCAATGGACGCATCGAAGGTTACAGCCGTAGGTCAGTTCAAAGGTTACACCTTCAGGCCGGCGCAAAGCAGCCGCTTTGGTCGAGACCTGTTCTAGAAAACTCTCACCATCAAGCTGTTTCATGATGCCACCAGTGTTGTCCTGGTCAGCTGGTTTTGAATGTAATCGACGATGTCAGGTTGTTTTGCAAATGTGAGTTGTTGACAGGGAGTATGAGCGATCAGGTCGCTTAAGAATGCTAGCGTAGACTCCATGGCAGCGCGATCCCAATGTGGAAGAAAACATTGGGGGAGAATCTGTGCCAACACCGCACTGGGAGACAGACGCTCAATCTGATGCTGAGCCCCGTGACTGATGCAAAACAGTTCCGTCAGGGGTCCAGACTCGTTTTGGCGAAGGCGCCGCTGCCAACCCATGGAGTTCCGTGTATATGGAACATATCCGCGCGCTTGCGGATGATCATACGCTCATCGCTCAGAACAGATGCCCCGTAGGTATTGAAGAATCCCGACAGTGTGGATTTGCCGGCGCCTGACTGTCCTGTGAAGATATATCCGCCTGTCGGTGAGAGAACTCCTGCTGAGTGAAGGAGCAGCCCTCCTTCGCTCGCGAGTCTAGTCAGCAGACAGACTTCGACAAGAGGATTGAGGATCTTCATCGGAACCCAGCCTTTCCCCAACGCAATCTCTTCCCCGAGTGTCCATACATCCATATGGGAAAAGTTTTTGGTGATGAGCGCGCGAGCACAAGGCTGGTGGGTCTTGGTATCCAGAGATACCAGTAGGAATCCCGAGTCAGTCTCATGGAGACGCCAGAGGCCGTGGCAGGCATCGAAGCGGAGGGGTCCCTGTTCGAAGTTTGGGAGCTTCTCGACCACGGTAATGGTGATCTCGATGTCTGGATGAAGGTCGGAGCGGTCGAGGAAGGAACCAAACGGATGCATCGGCCAGCTGAAGGTTGGATAGTCCTGGGCTTCCGTCAACCTGATCCT
>JAAUPT010000357.1 GCA_012032965.1 Nitrospira sp. | reverse complement strand
CGTCTTGCCTGACCCAGTCGGAGCCGCGATGAGCGCGTCCGATCCTGATTGAATCGCCGGCCATGCCTGGAGTTGGACCTCAGTCGGCTGCCCGACATGCGAAGAAAACCATTGGGAAATGATCGGATGGAACTCCGAAAGCGGCATGGGCGGCATCTTACCATGCATGGAGAGCGCTGACACGATGGGCACCCCACCTTGGGTCAGACTGACTGACCATTTCAGAGTTCATGGCAACTATGGCATGATGAGAACCATGCATCTTTCCATCGTCGTGCCGGCCTTTAACGAAGCGCGCCTCATCGAACAGTGCGTACATTCGATCACGCTGTCAGTCGCCTCTCATTCTAAACCTGGTTCACCTCAGAGATCATTGTCGTCGACAATAACTCCACCGACAACACCGCTGAATTGGCCAAGCTGGCTGGCGCGCAAGTCGTCTTCGAGCCGATCAATCAAATCGGACGGGCACGCAATGCCGGAGCAGCTCAGGCAACCGGCCATTGGTTGCTCTTTTTGGACGCCGACAGTTTGCTCAACCAAGGTCTGCTTGCGGATATTTTGCGAACGATCGACTCCGGTCGGTATGTCGGATGCGGCAGCACGCTGCACATGGATGGCCTGCCCTGGTGGGGGAATCTGAACCTACAGCTCTGGACCAGGACATCGATTCTCTGTCGCTGGGCAGCTGGAGCACTCGTGGTCTGCCGCCGTGATGCCTTTGAGGAGGTCGGCGGATTTGACCAAGACCTCTATGCTTTAGACGAAATTAGGCTCAGTAAGCGGTTGAAACGGTGGGGACGAGAGCGAGGTCTTCAATTTACCATCCTGACCAAGCATCCGCTGAAAACGTCTTCCCACAAGTTCTCGCTCTACTCAGGCCGTGAGATTGCCAGTCAGACCTTCCGAATCTTTCTGCTGCCCAAGCAAACCTTGCAGGATAAGAAACACCTCTCGTTCTGGTATGACGGACGGCGCTGACCGTCCGTCACCCTTCTGCTAACAAGGCCTGGATTTGCCGCTCCGTCTCGCTGTACCCTCCCTCGCCGATCTTGATGTAACGAATGGTGCCGCGCTTGTCGATCAGGTACATCGCAGGCCAGTAGCGATTTCCATATCGATTCCACGTCAAGAAATCGTTGTCGATCGGGACGGGAAAGCGGAGGTCGTGCTCCTTGATATAGTGCTTCACGTTCTCGACTTCACGTTCGTGCGAAAACTCGGGCGAATGCACGCCGATCACGATGAAGCCGTGGTCTACGTATTTCTTGTACCACTGTTTGACGTACGGCTCGACGTTTCGGCAGTTGTAACAGCCGAAGGTCCAGAATTCGACCATGACCACCTTGCCGCGCAGATCAGTCATCCGCAACGGCCCACTGTTCAGCCAAGTTGGATTGACGATGTCAGGAGCCGCCTTTCCGAGCATCGCTTCTGCTGGACGAAGAGTGAGCCATCCTACCAATAGAACGGTAATCACAATTCCCAACCAACGAAGAGAAACACACGTCTGTTTCAGCATCCTATATCCCTGCGTACCATTCATACCCCTGATCTTCCCAATAGCCCCCCCTCCCGCCGCCGATTCCGGCGAGGGACTCAACCAACTCGATCTTCATGACATACTTCGCCTGCTTGTACCCGAGCTGTCGCTCGAAACGGAGACGAAGGGGCGCGCCATGTGGGATATCCAACGGCTGGCCATTCAGCTCGTAGGCCAGAATTGTCTGTGGATGATAGCAATCGGCCAGCGCCATGCTCTCGTAATAGGCGATCCCCTCGTCGTCGACGTCGGCGCAGTGAAACACCGCGTAGCGGGCATTCGGCAACGGCTCGACCTGATGCATCACATCTCCGATCGGAACCCCAGTCCACTTGCCGATGGCACTCCATCCTTCGACACAGTCGTGGCGGGTAATTTGCGTCCGAGAAGGCAGCTCCTTCAGGGCAGCCACCGACCAACTTCTTGGAACGCGAACGAGCCCGATGACCTCCAAGGTCCAATCCGAAAAGTTCTGCGCGACATGTTCAGCATATTGTTCGGTGCCTGGATCTATGTTGCCGTTCGCCGGAAAACTCTTCGAGATATCGTCCTCACCGTATTCTTTGGCCAAGGCGTCTCTTGGAGTGACTGCCCGTTGCGCCGCTTCCGTCCATCGCTCCGCCTTGCTGAGAATGGCAGGAAACCAGCTGCTCTGGGTAAGATTGTCGCATCCCGAGAGCGCCACCAGGCTCGCGGCCCCCAAGGTTCCCTTGAGAAACCGGCGCCGCTCTATCGCACGTTCATGTTTCATGGCCCACTCCTTCATGTTTGACGACACACCAACCGGTCACCATCGAACGAATGTTGTTCCAAAACCCGGTGAGAATCACTTGGAGAACGTGAATGACGACAAATCCAACGAGCGAAAAACAGACGACAAAGTGAATCGTCCTTGCTGCCTGACGGCCTCCAAAGATAGTCAGCAACGAAGGTACAGCGGCATCGATCGTCGGCGACATCGCCAGACCGGTCAACACGATCAGCGGTGCCACAATGAACAAGATGCCTGTGTAAGCCAGTTTCTGAAGCACGCTGTACCGCTTGGCTTCGTCACCGATTGGATGGCGAATGATCAGATGATCTTTCACTGACTTGCCGATGCCGCGCAAATCCTTACCAGTGGGAGCCAGATCTCGTGTGGCATGTCGGCTTGCGAGGGCATACGCGGTAAAGATGAGACCGTTGATGACAAAGAGCCATGCAAAGAACAAATGCCACTGTCGCCCCATCGCGAGCCACTTGGCGCTTGGAATGGTCGCCCAGGCTGGAAAGGTTCGCCCCATTCCATCGGAGTAGCCGAGCACGCCGGTCGGCTCGAACTGATGGCTTAGAATCGTCGTGACGCCTTTTGTTTCACCGCTCTCAGTCTGCACCGGCCTGATCGACAGCAATGGCTGGTCGCGATCGGAGCGATCACCCCAATAGAGCGCTGGATGTGAATTAAAGATCTGCGGGCCGCTCATGATGAGAATGATCAGGAACGGAACGTTAAGCCAATGACTGATCCGGACCGGGAGCCGATGACGATACACCTGTTCGATTGCAGGAGGGAGAGCACCCGGTTGGTCCCTTGCTGTCGGTGGCTCGTGACATCCTGACACCTCAGCATTCCGCTGCTGGTCCCCTTCCCGACTGACGACCTCTTCCGATTGAACAAGTAACGCCATGATCCCACCTCCTGCCCTGACAATGCGCCAGCTAGCGTTTTGTCGGAGATACGGATGGTTTCTTACAGCGGCCGATCGCGACGGGAAACAACACGGCCTGCGGTCGGGCAAACCGACCGCAGGCCGTTG
>JAAUPT010000356.1 GCA_012032965.1 Nitrospira sp. | reverse complement strand
GACCTTTGCCGTTCGCAGATCCAGCTGGCGTCTTCTCAAGCGACTTGAGAACTTCCAACAAATCTTCTGATTGAAATGGTTTTTTCAAGAACGCTTTCACGCCAAGGGTGCGAAGATGATTCTCATCGGGGTTATCGGCCGAATTGATCAGCGAAATGAGAGAGGTTTCTGTCAGATTATCCAGCTTGTTGATCTCTTTGCAAAACCCTGAAAACGTTATATTGTCGAGATGGTAGTCAGCAATGATGAGCGATGGCGGACTTCGTCGAGCGGCTTCGAGCGCGGCTGGTCCATCCTGGAACCCAACCACTTCGAACCCTTCTGGGATTGAGATTTGTTCCACCATCCGTCTGACGGCAGGACTGCTATCCACAACGAAGATCGGCGATGGCATGAAACGGTCTCCCTACTTTTGAGTTTCTTCGAAGCTAGCAAGGGGGGTATCCTTTGTCAAGAAAACGATCGATAGATGATTGTATTCACAATGTATTTCGGCACGAAGGCAGGTTGCTTAGTGAAACCATGATCGGTGGAGCATGAGTCGTTCAATACGAGTCGTATTTTTTGATGCTGCCGATACCCTGTTTCACGTGCACGGCTCGGTGGCTGAAATGTACCTTCATCATGCAGTTCAATTTGGATTTCACCAGAAACCAGATTCGGCAACGAAGATCGCCGAGGCGTTCCGCCGTGCGTTCCAAGAAGCTCCTCCTCCAGTCTTCGCCGTCACCGAGCCTACACAGATCAAACAGAGCGAACGACTCTGGTGGTTCGATATTGTTCATAATGTTTTTTATCGCGTCGGCATGTTTGAACGATTCGATGAGTTCTTTGATCAGGTCTTTCACGCGTTCGAAGATCACCGATCATGGCGGTTGTTCCCTGAAACAGCGGCCGTCTTGGCGCAGCTGAAAGCGCGGGATCTGGAGCTCGGGATCATCTCAAATTTCGATTCCCGCCTCTTCACGGTCATGCGAGGGCTAGGAATTGCTGACAGCTTTGACACCGTGACGATCTCAAGTTTAGCCCAAGCAGCAAAACCATCTCCTAGGATTTTTCGCATCGCGTTAGAGAAACACGCAGTCGATCCAGAAGAGGCTCTGCACGTGGGAGATAGTCTGCGAGAGGACGTCGAAGGTGCGAAGAAGGCTGGGCTGCAGGCCGTTCTGTTGGACCGCACAGGGCGCAGCAACGAGGAGCCACTCCGGTCATCGGGAGCTTAGAGGAGGTAGTCCCTCTCCTAGAGCGACTCGAGCAATAAGGGCACGATGTCTTTCGCACGGCCTTGGAGTGACATATTCACCAGCCCTGACTGCGGGGTGGGGTCGAGATTGATCTCAGCAACGAACGCGCCGGCTTTTTTTGCAATCGATGCGAATCCTGCTGCAGGGTGGACAGTTCCCGACGTTCCGATCACAAGCAGCACATCACAGCGTTGAAGCACGGTGGAGCATTGCTCCACATCTCCGGCGAACAACGATTCGCCGAACCAACGATATGTGGCCGAAGTAGCGATTTGCAGTGGTGACAGAAGGGCAGAATGCTGATTGGCACATCGCGATTGTCTTCCACCACACCACAGCGAGTACAGCGAACCATCCAAATGTTGCCGTGTATTTCGGACAGTTTTCGTGACCCTGCCACTCGGTGCAATCCATCCACATTCTGAGTGATCAGCCAAAAGGCCTGGCATCGCCGTTCCAGTTCAACCACTGCCGCATGACCGGCATTCGGCTGCTTTATGGCAATCAGTTCACGTCGCCAGTTATACCACTCCCAAACCAGTTGAGGGTCCCGTTCGAACGCCTCGGGCGTCGCAAGCTCTTCTGCCCGGTATGTGCGCCACAACCCGTCTTTGCCACGGAAGGTCGGAACTCCGCTGTCTGCTGAAATCCCAGCTCCTGTGAGAACTGTGATGGCCTCTGCAGTCGCCAGTTTTTCCTTCAGTAACGAGAGAGCTGATCCCTGTGCCATAACCAGAAATCCGGTGACCCAGTGGCTGTGTCTCGATGGAGGGCCATGCTATAGTACCGGGTCTTTCTACGCAACAGATCAAGGATGGTCTATGAAGCAAATCCTGGTGGTTGGGGCAGGTTCGGTTGGTGGATTTTTCGGAGCACATCTGGCGAAGAATAATCCCGATGTCTCCTTTTTGCTCAGGCCCCCAACACGCGATGCTGTCAAGCTGAACGGACTGACCGTTCGGAGTGCCAGTGGGTCCTTCACAGTGCAGCCAAGGGTCGCATCTGACGCTCGAGAACTTCCGAAGCCCGACCTCATTATTCTTGGAGTGAAAGCCTACGATCTCGATGAGGTGATGGATCAGATTGAGCCAGTTCTCTCGAACCAGACGGTGATCCTCACGCTGCAAAATGGTATTGATACCGAAGATCGTCTGATCGCTCGATTCAAACGCGATTGCGTCGTGGGCGGTGTGGCCTACATCTATTCGAAAATTGTCGAACCAGGCGTGATCGACCATTATAAAAAAGGAGCCGTCGCCATCGGCGAGTTGATGGGATATGAAAGCGAACGGCTCCTCAAGATCAAAGAGATCTTTACGGCAGCAGACATTCCCTGCCACCTTTCCAAAGATATTCGCCGCAGTAAATGGGAGAAGATGTGCTGGAATTGTGTCTTCAATCCCGTCACCGTCCTCATCAACGACTGCGTGGCCAAGGCGCTGGACCATCCGGAAATGTTCGGCGTCATCAGGCAAATCGTTGGTGAAGTCATGGGGATCTCAGCCACCCTCAAAGTCCCGTTACCGCTGGATATGCCTGAGCGCGTTGTGAAGGCCACGCAGGAGATTCGCGACATCCATACTTCAATGTATGACGATTGGAAAGCAGGGCGCCCCACTGAAATCGCGTATTTGAATGGCTATATTGTGGAGAGGGGTCGGGAGCTGGGCATTCCAACTCCGGTGAACGAAGCGCTCACGGCGATGATTAAGGCGATGACGGAAAAGGAAAAGACTGGGCGCGGCGTCGTAAAGATCGACGGAGCCGTCGTGCAGCCCGTCTCATTCGATCATAAAGCCCTGCAACAATTGCCCGAAGATCGTCAGGTTCCCGACGTCAGTACATGATGCCGGCATGCAGGGACGGGCAATCAGCTTAAAGGGTTTGTTGGAAGTGCCGACGTTGAATATCGAAGCCGATCACGTGACAGTTCATTCTATGGATGGCAAGTATGCTGCGACGTTGACGCTTCAGCAGGCTCGCGATTTCGGGCTCCTCTTGTATGAGCTCGATGGCGAGCCGTTGCCGGATGGAAAGGGTGGACCGTTTAGGCTCATCACGCCGGGGTTGGGCGACCTCTGCGCGAATGTGAAGG